>JBEQBS010000183.1:0-6543 GCA_041639675.1 Rubritepida sp.
CGTGCGCCTGCTGGACCGCACCAGCCGCTCCCTGCGGCTGACGGAGGCCGGGCAGGCCTACCTGGCGCGGCTGGAGCCCATCCTGGCCGAGATCGCGGCGGCCGAGGCGGCGGCGGCCGCGCTGCACGCCACGCCGCGCGGCACGCTGCGGGTGCATTCGCGCACCATGTTCGGCCTGCGCGTGCTGGCCCCCCTGGTGCCGGCCTTCCAGTCCCTGCACCCCGAGCTGCGGCTGGAGCTGCGCCTGTCCGAGCGCCCGGCCCGGCTGCTGGAGGAGGAGCTGGACCTGGAGCTGCGCATCGGCCCCGCCGCCGACGCCCAGCTGCGCCAGCGCCTGCTGCTGCGCACGGAACGCGTGCTGGTGGCCAGCCCCGCCTGCGTGGCGCGGCTGCCCCCCATCGCCGCGCCGCGCGACCTGCCGGGGCAGGATTGCCTGGCCTACTGGATGGGGCCGGAGGAGGTGACCTGGCGCTTCCTCGGCCCCGGGGGGCTGGAGGAGGTGCGCATCCCCGCCCGCTTCGCCGCCAACAATGGCGAGGTGCTGCGCGCCCTGGCCCTGGCTGGCCACGGCATCGCCCTGCTGGACGACTACTCGGTGCGCGACGCGCTGGACTCAGGCGCGCTGCTGCGGCTGCTGCCGGAATGGCGCGCCACCAACTCCGCCTTCGACGAGGGCATCTTCGCCGTCTTCCCCCATGGCGGCCCCCTGCCCGCCAAGACGCGCGCCCTGCTGGACTTCCTGGCGGAGCGGCTGCGTTGACCGATCGGTCAGCGTGCGACTAGGCTGCGCCGCATGACGACGCGGCGCGCGATCCTGGGGGCGATGCTGGCGACACCTGGGCTGGCGCTGGCCCAGGGCCGCCCCCTGCGCCTGGTGGTGCCCTACGGCACCGGCAGCGGGCCGGACCTCTTCGCCCGCAGCTTCGCCGCGCTGCTGGCGGCGCGGCTGGAGGAGGCGGTGGTGGTGGACAACCGCCCCGGCGCCTCCACCCTGATCGGCGCCGAGCATGTGCAGGCGGCCGCCCCGGACGGGCGCACGCTGCTGCTGGGCACCTCCACCACCTTCTGCACCAACCCGGTGCTGTTCCGCCGCCTGCCCTACGACCCCGCGCGCTTCACCGCCATCACGCCCCTGCTGCGCACGCGCCTCGCGCTCTACGCCAGCCCCGCCTTCGGCGCGCGCGACGTGGCGGGGGCGCTGGCCCTGGCGCGGGCGGCGCGCGAGCCGCTGCAATACGGCATGACCGGCCGCGGCAACTCCACCCACCTCACCGGCGAGGCGCTGAAGATCGCCGCCGGGATCGAGCTCCAGGACGTGCTGTACCGCGGCACCGGCATCCTCCAGCAAGGGGTGGTGCGCGGCGACATCCCGCTGGCGATTGACGGCATCCCGGCCTGGCTCTCCCTGGCGGCGGAAGGGCGGGTGCGCGTGCTGGCCGTGACCGGGGAGGGCCGCGTCGGCGCCCTGCCCGACGTCCCCTCCTTCGCCGAGGCGGGGCTGGCCGAGATGGGGCGCAACCACTGGTACGGCCTCTTCGCCCCCGCCGGCCTGCCGGCGCCGGTGCTGGCCCGGCTGCACGCCGCCGCCGTGGCGGTGATGGGCGACGCCCCCGCCTGGGCCCGCCTGGTGCACGAGGGCGGCGAGATCGAGACGCGCGAGCCCGCCGCCTTCGCCGCGATGGTGGCGGAGGAGCGCGAGGCCTGGGGCGCCGTCATCCGCCGCATCGGCCTGGTGCTGGACTGACCGCGCGGTCGGCGCTAGGCCATTCCAGGCACGGAAGGGCGGCGGATGGCGAGGGAGAATGGCGAGGGGACGGAGCGCATGCTCCAGATCCTCTCGGAATCGGCGCGGCTCTTCGCCGAGCGCGGCTATGACGGCACCTCCATGCGCGACATCGCCGAGGCCTGCGGCATCTCCAAGTCGCTGCTCTACCACCACTTCACCGACAAGGACGAGATCTTCGCCCGCATCGCGCTCGGCTCGACGCGCGAGCTCTACCAGTTCGTGTTCGACCGGCTGCCGGAGGGTGGGGCGCCCTCCGCGCGCATCCGCGCCTTCATGGTGGCCACGGGCGAGTATTTCCAGCGCTACCGCTGGGCCTGGCTCGCCTCCACCGCCGCCTTCTGGAACGATCCCGAGCAGCGCCGCCAGAAGGAGCGCATGATGTGGCGCGACCGCTACGAGACGCTGCTGCGCGGCCTGCTGCGCGACGCCGTCGCGGCGGGCGAGCTGCGCGCGGGCCTGGACGTGCCGCTGGCCGGGCGGCTGATCCTGTCGGCGCTGAACTGGATGCACCGCTGGTACAAGCCCGACAAGGGCATGGCCCCGCCGCAGATCGCCGAAGCCTACTGCGCCATGATCCTTGACGGGATGCGCGCGCCGCCGCCATGATGCCCTGACCGATCGGTCAGTCAGGGAAGGGAAGCGGCACCATGGACAGCGACATCGTCAGGCTGGAGGTGAGCGGCCACGTCGCCCTGGTGACGCTGAACCGCCCGCCGGTGAACGCGCTGAACCGCGCCATGCGCGACGCCATCATCGAGACCTTCGACGCGGTGTCCGAGCGCGAGGACATCCGCGTCGCGGTGCTGACCGGCGCCGGCCGCGCCTTCTGCGCCGGCGCCGACCTGAAGGACCGCCCGGACCCGACGAGGACCGGCGCGTTCGGCGCCCATAACCGCGTGACGCGCGAGACAGGCAACGCCATCCGCGAATGCGCCAAGCCGGTGATCGCCGCGGTGAACGGCGCCGCGCTGGGCGCCGGGCTGGGGCTGATGGCCGCCTGCGACATCTTCCTGGCGACGGAGGACGCGCAATTCGGCATGCCGGAGATTGACGTGGGCCTGGCCGGCGGCGGCGCGATGCTGCGCACCCTGTTCGGCCGCTCCACCATGCGGCTGATGATGTACACCGGCTGGCGGCTGAGCGGCGCGGAACTCTACCGCCGCGGCATCATCGAGCAGGCCACCACGGCGGCGGACCTGCTGCCCGAGGCGATGCGCATCGCGGAATCCATCGCCGGCAAGAGCCCGCTGGCGGTGAACTACGCCAAGACCTCCGCCAACATGGTGGAGCTGATGCCGCAGCGCGACGCCTACCGCTTCGAGCAGAACTTCACCGTGGCGCTGAGCCGCACGGAGGACGCGAAGGAGGCGCGCATGGCCTTCGTCGAGAAGCGCAAGCCGGTCTTCAAGGGGCGCTGAGATGCCGCCGCTCGGCCACGGCCTGGGCGCCATGCTGGCGCCGCGTTCCATCGCCATCATCGGCGCCTCGCAGGATGCCACCAAGATCGGCGGGCGGCCGGTGGAGATGCTCCGGCGCTTCGGCTATGGCGGCGCCATCTGGCCGGTGAACCCCCGCGCCGCCGAGGTGCAGGGCCTGCCCGCCTTCGCCGATGTCGCGGCGCTGCCGGCGGCGCCGGACCTCGCCATCATCGCCGTCGCCGCGCAGGCGGCACCTGACGCGCTGGAGGCCTGCGCGGCGAAGGGGGCGAAGTCGGCCGTCATCTTCTCCTCCGGCTTCGCGGAGATGGGCGAGGCGGGCGCCGTGCTCCAGGCGCGGCTGGGCGAGACGGCGCGGCGCAGCGGCATGCGCGTGCTGGGGCCCAACTGCCTGGGCGCGGTGAGCATCGCCGAGCGCGCCATCGCCACCTTCTCCGTCGTCCTGGAAGGCAACCTGCCGCCGGCAGGGACCATCGGCATCGCCTCGCAGAGCGGCAACCTCGGCTCCTACACCGCGCTGCTGGCGCGCGAGCGGGGGGCCGGCGTCTCGCGCCTCATCACCACCGGCAACGAGTGCGACGTGGACATCGCCGATGCCGTGGCCTTCCTGGCGCAGGACGACGCCACGACGGTGATCCTGCTGATCCTGGAAACCTGCCGCGACGCAGCGCGGCTGGTGGAGGCGCTGGCGATGGCGCGGCGCGCCGGCAAGCCGGTGGCGGTGCTCAAGATCGGCGCCTCCGCCGCCGGGCAGGCGGCCGCGGCCTCCCATACCGGGGCGCTGGCGGGGTCGGACGCGGTGTTCGACGCGGTGTTCCGGCGCGCGGGCGTAGCACGGGTGCAGGGCGTGGAGCAGCTGCTGGATGTCGGCCACGCCGCCGCCGTGCTGGGCGCGCGGCTGCCGCCGGGCCGGCGCACCGTGCTGCTGACGGCCTCCGGCGGCTTCGGCGTGCTGCTGGCCGATGCGGCCTCGGCCAACGGGCTGGAACTGCCGGCGCTGGAGGAGGCGACGCAGCGGCGCATCCTGGACGTGGTGCCCTTCGCCGCGCCGCGCAACCCGGTGGATGCGACGGCGCAGTTCTCCGCCCAGCCGGAGATCCTCCGGCGGATCATGGGCGCCATCCTGGAGGACCCGAACACCGACGCGCTGCTGCTGCTGCTCTCGGCCGCGCTCTACCTGCCGCGGCTGCGGGCCTCCATCATGCCGGCCCTCGCCGCGCTGCGCGCGGAGCACCCGGACAAGGTGGTGATGCTGTCCGTGCACGGCCCCGCCGATGCCGTGGCCGAGCTGACGGCGATGGGCTTCCCGGTGGTGGATGGCGTCGGCGCCTCCACCGCCGCGCTGGCCGGGCTCTGCGCCCTGGCGGAAGCGCGGGCGCGGCCGATGGCCGATCCCGTGCGCGTGCCCCCCGCCGCGCCCCTGCCCGAAGCGGCCTTCGCCACGGAGGCCGGCGCGAAGGCGGCGTTGGCGGAGGCCGGCATCCCCGTCCTGCCGCAGCGCGTGGCGCAGGATGTGGCGCAGGCCACGCAGGCCGCCGCGGCGCTGGGCTTCCCGGTGGTGATGAAGATCCTGTCGCCCGACATCGCGCACAAGACGGAGGTCGGCGGCGTGACGCTGGACCTGCGCGACGGCCCGGCCGTGGCGGCGGCGCACGCCGCCATGCTGGCCGGCGTGCGCGCGGCGAAGCCCGGTGCGCGCATCGAGGGCGTGTTGCTGACGCCGATGGCCAGCGGCGGCACCGAGCTGATCCTGGGCAGCACGCGCGACCCGGTCTTCGGCCCGGTGGTGCTCTGCGGCCTGGGCGGCATCTTCGCCGAGGTGATGGGCGACGTCGCGGTGCGCCCCGCCCCGGTGGACGAGGCCGAGGCCATGGCCATGCTGCGCTCCCTGCGCGGCTTCCCGGTGCTGGACGGCGCGCGCGGCCGCCCGCGCGCCGACCTGCCGGCCGCCGCCGCCGCCATCGCCGCCCTGTCCCGCTTCGCCGCCGCCCATGCGCAGGACGTGGAGGAGGTGGACGTGAACCCCCTGCTGCTGCGCGCCGAGGGCGGGGGCGCGGTGGCGCTCGACGCCCTCATCATCCCCCGCAAGGAGCCCGCCCCATGGACGGCATGACCGGCGACGCCTTCCGCGAGCACGCGCGGTCCTGGCTGGCCGCCAATACGCCGCCCGGCTTCCTGGCCGACCAGCCCGGCTACGCCGCGCCCAGCCTGGACGCGACCATCGCCTGGGAGGCGGCGCTGCACCGCGCGGGCCTGGCCGGCATCACCTGGCCCGCCGAATATGGCGGCCACGGCATGACGCTGCGCGAGCACCTGGTGGCCAACCAGGAGATCGGGCGCCTCGCCCTGCCGGAAAGCGTGAACTCCATCGGCAAGGAGCTGGCGGGGCCCATCATCCTCGCCATCGGCACGGAGGAGCAGAAGCGGCGCTGGCTGCCCGCCATCCTGGAGATGCGGGAGATGTGGTGCCAGGGCTTCTCGGAGCCCGAGGCGGGCTCGGACCTCGCCGGGCTTCGCACCCGCGCGGTGCGCGACGGCGAGGGCTGGCGCGTGACGGGGCAGAAGATCTGGACCAGCGGCGCCGCCAAGGCGAAGCGCTGCCTGCTGCTGGCCCGCACCGGCCCGCTGGAGGACCGCCACAAGGGGCTGGCGCTCTTCGTCGTGGACATGCAGGCCCCGGGCGTGCGGGTGAACACCATCCGCCAGATGAACGACAAGCACTCCTTCGCCGAGGTCTTCTTCGACGAGGTGCGCGTGGAGCCGCAGGATGCGCTGGGCGCGCCGGATGAGGGCTGGAACGCCGCCATCCGCGTGCTGTCCATCGAGCGCGCGACCAACCGCATGTACCGCGCCTGGCGCTTCGAGAACGAGCTGCGCCACCTGATTGCCGCCTGCCGGCAGGATGCCGCGCTGGCGGCGCTGCTGCGCGACGGCCACTGGCGCCGCCGCCTGGCCGAGACGCAGACGGAGATCGAGGTGGTGAAGGGCCATGTGGAGCCGGTGGTGGACCTGCTGCTGGCCGGCGAATCCATCGGCGCGCGCGGCAGCCTGATGAAGCTGCACTGGAGCGAGGCGCACCAGCGCTTCGCCGCGCTGGCGGTGGAGATGCTGGCCCAGGCCGGCCCGGACGCGCCGCCGGCGGTGGTGCAGGCGCAGCGCCGCTTCAAGGAGATCTACCTGCAATCGCGCGCCGAAACGATCTATGCCGGCACCACCGAGATCCAGCTCGGCATCATCGCCGACCGCGTGCTGAACCTGCCGAAGGGGCGCTGAGCATGGACCTGCTGGACCCGCGCGACTTCGCCGCCACCGCGCAGCGCG
>JBEQBS010000184.1:0-6534 GCA_041639675.1 Rubritepida sp.
GGCCGAGGCCGGGCTGCTGGGCGTCGTCGCGCCCGAGGCCGTGGGCGGGCTGGGCCTGCCGCTGCGCTTCGCCGTGCCGCTGCTGGAAGCCGCCGGCGCCGGCGACCTGCCCTTTCCGCTGCTGGAAACCCTGCTGCTGGCACGCCACGCGCCGCCCGACGTCGCGGAGGCGCTGGTGGCCGGCACCGCGCGCGGCTCGATCGCCTGGGGCGGGAGCCTGGAGCGCGGCGCGGTGCACCGCGCGCCGATGGGCGCGGCGGCCGACTGGCTGCTGGTGCGCCACCGCGACGGCGCGGCGCTGCTGCCCATCGCCGCCTGCGCGCCGCGCGAGGCGGTGAGCCTGGACGAGACGGTGCCCGAGCACGCCCTCGCCGTCAGCGGCCCGCCCTACGCCGTCATGGACGCCGACACCTGGACCGCGCTGGCGGACGAGGCGCTGCCGCTGCGCGCCGCCCAGATGCGCGGCGCGGCGCAGGCGGCGCTGGATCTCGCGGTGGCGCATGTCTCGGCGCGGCGGCAATTCGGCAAGCCGCTGGTGGCCTTCCAGGCCATGCGCCACCTGCTGGCGCGCCAGGCGCTGCTGCTGGAAGGGATGCGCGGCGCCATCGCCCGCGCGCTGGCGCGCCCTGGCGGCGACGTGGCGCACAAGGCCGCCTTCCTGTTCGCCGCCGCCCATGCGCCGGCGGTGGCGGAGGCCGCCATCCAGGCGCATGGCGGCATGGGCTTCACCTGGGACGTGCCGGCGCACCGCCACCTGCGCCGCATCCGCGCGCTGGAGGCGCAGGGCGACGCGCCGGCGCTGCGCGAGGCGGTCGCGGACATGCTGATGGAGGCGAATTGATGCGCGACGACATGGGCCTGGCGGGGCGCGCGGCGCTGGTGACGGGCGCGGGCAACGGCATCGGCCGCGCCACGGCGCTGCGCCTCGCCACCATGGGCGCCGTGGTGGGCGTGAACGACCTGAAGTCCGAATTCGTGGAGGCCACCTGCGCCGCCATCGGGCAGGCCGGCGGCAGGGCCGTGCCGCTGGTCGGCAATGTCGGCTCGCGCGACGGCATGCGCGCCGCCGTCTTCGCGCTGCGCGACGCGGCGGGCCGGCTGGACGTGCTGGTGAACAACGCCGCCTGGGTGCGCTACCAGCCCGTGCCCGACATTGCGCCGGAGACGCTGGACCGCATGGTGGAGGTCGGCTTCAAGGCCGTCATCTGGGGCATCCAGGCCGCCGCCGAGGCGATGGGCGAGGATGGCGGCTCCATCGTCAACATCGCGTCCACCGCGGGGCTGCGGGCGACGCCCTCCTCCGTCGTCTACAGCGGCATCAAGGCAGGCGTCATGGGCATCACGCGGGCCGCGGCGGCCGACCTGGGGCCGCGCGGCATCCGGGTCAACGCCATCGCGCCCTCCGCGGTGCCGACCGAGGGCACGGCGAAGCACCGCACGGCGGAGAAGGATGCGCGGCGCATCGCCCGCACGCCGCTGGGGCGGCTGGGCACGGTGGAGGACATCGCGCGCGCCGTGGGCTTCCTGGCGACGGACCAGGCCGGCTTCGTCACCGGCCAGGTGCTGGCGGTGGATGGCGGGATCACCGTGACGAACCTGTGACGCCCAGCGGGTCGTTGCGCTCGTCGGCGCGCGGCTCGAAGGACAGGCCGGCGCGCATCGCCCAGACGGCGTTCTGGAGGTACAGCGGCACCAGCATCGCGTCGTCCAGCGCCAGGACCGTCGCCTCGCGCAGCAGGGCGGCGCGGGCGGCGTCGTCCATCTCGCGCTCGGCGCGGGCCAGCAGCGCGTCCACCGCCGGGTTGGAATAGCCGATGCGGTTCGCCACGCCGTGGCCGCGCGCGCGGTCGGGCGTGCGCAGGACGGAGGCGAGCAGCACCGAGACCTCGCCGGTGGAGTTGCC
Source organism: Rubritepida sp. (assembly GCA_041639675.1). Classification (GTDB taxonomy): domain Bacteria; phylum Pseudomonadota; class Alphaproteobacteria; order Acetobacterales; family Acetobacteraceae; genus Roseococcus. The sequence goes on from JBEQBS010000184.1 coordinate 1,904, forward strand.
CCAGCTGAGCAGGGCGGCCGGCGCCTCGCGCCGCGTGGCGCGGCCGATGAAGACGGCATAGGGCTGCGCCTCGACGGTGGTGCGCACGCCGATGCGCGTCCACATCTGGCCCACCGCCTGCACCACGCGGGCGTCGTTCATGTAGCGGTCGTTGGAGCCGATCAGCGTCAGCGGGAAGCCCTGGGGAAAGCCGGCCTCGGCCAGCAGGCGGCGGGCGCGGTCGGGATCGGGCGCGGGCACGCCGCGTTCGGGCAGGTGGTCCGCGGTGCCCGGCGGCATCAGCTGCGCCGTGGCGTGGGCCGCGCCCTCCATCACGCGCGCGACGATGGCGCGGCGGTCAATGGCGAGGGACAGCGCCTCGCGCACGCGGCGGTCGGCTAATGGTCCCTCGCGCGTGCCGTCCAGCGTCAGGTACATCACGCGCAGGCTGGTGGCCTCGGCGATGCGGAAGCGGGGATCGGCGCGCAGGCGTGGCAGGTCGCCGGTCGAGACCTGGTCGATCATGTCCACGTCGCCGGCCAGCAGGGCGGCGGTGCGCGCGGCGTCGTTGGTGATGATGCGGTAGGCGACGCTGGCCCAGCGCGGGGCGCCGCCCCACCAGCCCTCGTTGCGCGCGAGCAGGATGCGGTCGCCGGGCAGGTGCGAGACGAGGCGGAAGGGGCCGGTGCCGACCGCGGCGCGCCCGGCGTTGAAGTCGGCCGTCGTCGCCTCGGCGTGCAGGCGGCGGGACAGGATCATCACCTGCGTCAGGTGGGTGGGCAGCAGGGGCGCCGGGCCCGCGGTGTGCAGGCGGATGCGGCGGGGGTCCAGCACCTCCACGCGCTGCACCGCGCGCACCAGCGGCGCGAAGGAGGCGCCGGGGCCGGCGATGGTGCCGATGCGCGCGAAGGTGAAGGCGACGTCCTCCGCCTCCAGCGGCGTGCCGTCGTGGAAGCGCAGGCCCTCGCGCAGGGTGAGGTCCCAGCCGGCCTCGCCATGCGGCGCCCAGGCCTCGGCCAGGCCGGGGCGCAGGCGGCCCTGCGCGTCGGTGCGCAGCAGGGGGTCGAAGATCATCTGCGCCACCTCGTTGTTCGAGCGCAGCAGGTGGAAATGCGGATCGAGCGAGGAAACGGGCGCGCCGACGCCGAGCGTGAGCGTCTGCGCCGGCGCGAGGCCGGGCAGCAGCATGAGAAGGAGCAGGATACGGAGCATGGGACGTTTCCTGACCGTTCGGTCAATTTCTGCGCAGCCTAGGTCGCACGCCCTGATCCCGCAAGCAATGAAGGGCGCCCAATCGGTTGACCGATCGGTCAGGGATGGGCGATGATCGCCCCCAGGGCCGCCCGTGGAGGCGGCGGGAGGAACCGATGACGACGCGCCGCACCACCCTTCGCGCCCTGCTGGCGGCGCCCCTCGTCCTGCCCGCGCTGCGCGCCCAGGCGCAGGGGCGCAGCCTGCGCATCGTCGTGCCCTTCGGCCCGGGCAGCGAGCCGGACATCCTGGCGCGGCGGCTGGCCAACGTGCTGCCAGGCATCCTCGACCAGCCGGTGGTGGTGGACAACCGGGTGGGCGCCAACACCGTCATCGCCGCCACCCACGTCGCGCAGCAGCGGCCGGATGGCGAGACGATCCTGCTCACCTCCTCCTCCACCTTCGCCACGCTGCCCAACCTGCATGCGCGCCCGGCGGTGCGGCTGGAGCAGTTCGAGCCGATGAGCATCACCATGCGCGCCCACATGGTGCTCTACGTCGCGAACGACGTGCCGGCGGACGGCATCCCCGAGCTGGTGCGCTGGGCCAACGCGCAGCCGCAGCCGATCCTCTACGGCGCCAACCGCGGGGCGCTGGGCCACCTCTGCGGCGAGCGCATGAAGCAGGTCACCGGCATCCGCATGAGCGACGTGAGCTTCCGCGCCTCCACCGAGCTGCAGCAGTTCCTGCTGCGCGGCGATGTGAAGCTGGCCTTCGACGGCGCGCCCGCCCATGCCGAGATGGTCAATGCCGGGCGCTACAAGGCGCTGGGCATCACGGCCGACCGGCGCGTTCCCCTCTATCCCAACGTGCCGACGCTGGCGGAGGTGGGCTTCGGCGACATCGCCTTCTCCTACTGGTACGGCACCTTCGCGCCGCGCGGCACGCCGCGCCCGGTGCTGGACCGCCTGACCGCGGCCTTCCACCGCGCCCAGCGCGCCGAGGAGGTGACGCGGCAATTCGCCGCCCAGGGCGCCGTGCTGGACGGCAACACGCCCGAGCAGTTCACCCGCCTCATCGAGCAGGAACGCGAGACGATCGGCGCGCTGGTGCGCTCCATCGGCCTCACCCTCGACTGATGGAGATCGCGCGCATCGGCGACACCCGCGACCGCCTGGGCGAGAACCCCTTGTGGGACGCGCGGAGCGACCGCCTGTTCTGGCTGGACGGGCTGGAAGGCGTCGTCCACGCGCTGGACACCGCCACCGGCGAGCGCCGGGACCACCGCGTCCCCGCCCCGGTGGGCTCCATGGCGCTGGCGGAGGATGGCGCCTTCATCCTCGCCCTGGCCGACGGCTTCCACCACCACGATCCCGCCACCGGGGCGACGGCGCTGCTGGCCCCCCTGCCCGGCGCGAACCCGGCGCTGCGCCTGAACGACGGCAAGGTGGACCGCCAGGGCCGCTTCCTCGCCGGCACCATGCAGCTGCATTGGCAGGAGGGCGAGCCGGTGCAGGGCGGGATGTTCCGCCTGGACGGCGCGCGGGCGGTGCCGCTGGCCGGGGATTTCGCCACCTTCAACGGCCCCTGCTTCAGCCCCGACGGCGCGACGCTCTACGCGGCCGACAGCACGCGCCGCGTCATCTGGGCCTTCGACTATGACGCGGCCACCGGGACGCCCGCCAACCGCCGCGTCTTCGCCGAGCCCGGCACCGCGCCGGACGGCGCCACGGTGGATGCCGAGGGCCATGTCTGGACCGCGCTGGTGCGCGCGGGCGAGGTGGCACGGCTCGACCCCGCCGGGCGCTTGGTGCGGCGCATCCCCATGCCGGTGCGCCACCCCACCAGCGTCGCCTTCGGCGGGCCGGGGCTGGAAACGCTCTACGTCACCTCCATCTCGCGCTCGGTGCGGCTGGCGGATGATTCCGCCGGTGCCGGGGGTCTCTTCGCCATCCGTGGCCTTGGGGTGCGCGGCCTGGAGGAGCGGCGCTGCGCCCTGCCGGGCTGAAGGCAGGCAGGGCCGCGGCGAGGCTCGACCATCGGGAACCGGCCGATGGAGGGGTCACGCGGCGCCGCCCGCCAGGGACCGTCATCGCGCGGGACCGTCCGGGCGGCCGTCATCTCCGCCACGCCGGCGCCATCATCTACTTGCGAATGCTTCGCAATCGCTTTATTGTCGCCCCGTGACCACCGCCGAGACGCCCCGCAGCCCCGACGCTCCCGCCCCGCCGCATGCCGGCGCGGCGCTGGACAGCGCCGCCCTGCTGGCCGGCCGCACCGAGGTCCAGATCATCCATGGCGAGGAGGTCTATCGGCTGCGCTGCACGCGCGCCGGCAAGCTCATCCTGACGAAGTAGCCCTCGCGTCCGATCGCCGCAGGGCGAAGCCCGCAGGCGGTGATCGGCCGCGCACCACATCCCCTTTCGCGCCAGCCAGCGCGCCACGCGGCCCCCGGGGCCGGGCAGCCAGCCAGCCAGCGCCTCACGCGCCCCCGAGGGGGCCACCGAGGACAATGCTGTGCCCATGCCCTTCCGCGGCTGGCTGCTCGCCACCGCCTGCCTTGCACCGCTTCCCGCCCTGGCGCAGGACGCCACGCCCACCGCGCTCGACGCGGTGACGGCCACCGCCACCCGCGCCCCGCGCCCGATCGCCGAGGTGCCGTCCACCGTCACCATCATCGAGGGCGAGACGCTGGAGCGCCGCAACGCCACCCGCCTGCAGGACGTGGTGCGCGACGAGCCCGGCATTTCCGTCTCCAGCTCGCCCGTCCGCGCCGGCGCCGGCAACTTCATCATCCGCGGCATCGGCGACAACCGCGTGCGCGTGCTGACCGACGGCGTGCGCCTGCCCGACTTCCCCGAAAGCAACATCGGCGCCGGCACCTTCACGCGCGACTTCGTGGACCTCGACACCGTGCGCCGCATCGAGATCCTGCGCGGCCCGGCCTCCGCCCTCTACGGCTCGGACGCGATCGGCGGCGTGGTGAACTTCATCACCAAAGACCCGGGCGACTACCTGACGGCGGAGCGCAACACCGCCTTCCGCTACCGCTTCGGCTACAGCGGCGCCGACACCTCCATCACCAACAGCATCATGGGCGCGGCGCGCGGCGGTACCGTGGACGCGATGGCGATCTACACGCGGCGCGACGGCCATGAGGTGCAGCCCAACGGCCGCCTGTCCGCCAACCCGCAGGACTACGCGACCAACAGCTTCCTCGCACGCGCGGTGTGGCGGGCCTCGCCCATCCACACCTTCCGCATCACCGGCGAGATCCTGTCGCGCAGCACCGAAACCGACCTCCGCACCGAGCGCGCCACCACCGGCGTGGGGGCCGCCGCCACCACCGTCCAGTCCTCGCGCGGGGACGACGCCACCACCCGCGCGCGCGTGCAGCTCGACTGGGGCATCGCCGCGCCGGTCCTCTTCGCGGACCGCGTGGACGTGAAGGCCTGGTGGTC
>JBEQBS010000185.1:0-6467 GCA_041639675.1 Rubritepida sp.
CCTTCATGGCCGCGCTGCTGGACGCCGGCTGCGCCTTCGCCGGGCGCGCCGCGCTGGACCCCGTGCTGGCGCTGGCCGGCCGGCTTTGCCACGCGCAGGGGCTGACGCCCCGCGCCCTGTCCCCCGACGACGCCTGGGCCGGCACGCCCCTGGCGCTGCAACACGACCCGAGGAGCGTCCCCGCATGACCACCCGCCGATCCCTGCTGGCCGCGCCGCTGCTGCTGGCCCCCTTCGCCGCCGCCGCGCAGCCGGAGGAATACCCCTCGCGCCCCGTCAACGTGGTGGTGCCCTGGCCGCCCGGCGGGCCGACCGACGCCTTCGCGCGGCTGTTCAGCCAGCGCCTCTCCACCGACCTCGGCCGGCCCTTCGTGGTGGACAACCGCGGCGGCGCGGCGGGCACCATCGGCATGGGGCAGGCGGCGCGGCTGCGGGCGGATGGCTACAACCTGGTCATCACGCCCAACAGCACCTACGCCGTGGCGCAGCACCTCTACCCGCTGCAATACGACGCCGAGCGCTCCTTCGTCGGCGTGGGGCTGCTGGTCTCCTCGCCGCTCTTCATCATGGTGCGCGGCAACTCGCCCCACACGACGCTGCGCGGCTTCCTGGAGGCGGCGCGGCGGCCCGGGGCGCGCGTCACCTACGCCAACAGCGGGGTGGGCTCCACCAGCCACCTGGCGATGGAGATGATGATGCAGATGTCGGGCGTTTCCATCGAGGAGGTGGGCTATCGCGGCGGCGGCCCGGCCATCCAGGCCATGCTGGCGGGCGAGACGGACATCTTCTGCCTGCCCGCCGCCGCCGCCATGCCGCAGCTGGCCGCCGGCGAGCTGCGCGCCCTGGCCGCCACCACGCCAAGCCGCAGCCGCTACGCGCCCGAGGTGCCGACGATGCAGGAGCTGGGCTTCCCCGGCTTCGAGGTGGTGGAGCACGTGGCGATGCTGGCGCCGGCCGGCACGCCCGAACCCATCCTGCGCCGGCTGAACGACGCTTCCGCCGCCGCGCTGCGCGCGCCCGACATGGCGCCGCGCCTGGCCGCGATGGCGCTGAGCGTGGAGGCGCGGCCCTTCGCCGAATGGCCCGCCTATTTCCGTGCCGAGGCCGACAAGTGGCGCGACTTCGTGAAGGCCCGCAATATCCGGGTGCAGTGATGCGCATCGCCCTGCTGGGGGTGGGCGAGGTGGGCGGCATCCTCGCCGCCGACCTCGCGGCGCGCGGCCTGCCGGTGGCGCTTGCCTTCGACCCCGCGCGCCCGGCGAAGGGCGTGGCGCTGGCGGCCGGCGCGGCGGAGGCGGTGGATGGCGCGGAACTCGTCATCTCCGCCGTCACCGCGGCCGCGGCGGAGGGAGCGGCGCGCGACGCCGCGGCGGGGCTGGAGAAGGGCGCCTGGTTCCTGGACCTGAACTCCTGCGCGCCGGAGACCAAGCGCGCCATCGCCGCCACGGTGGAGGCCACGGGCGCGCGCATGGTGGAGGCGGCGGTGATGTCGCCGGTGCCGCCCAGGCGCCTGGGCACGCCGATGCTGCTCGGTGGGCCGCATGCGGCGGCCTTCCTGCCGGTGGCGGCCGCGCTGGGGCTGAACGCCACGGTCTTCGACGGCCCGCTGGGCGGCGCCTCGGCCGTGAAGATGTGCCGCTCCGTCATGGTGAAGGGGCTGGAGGCGCTGTGGACCGAAAGCCTGCTGGCCGCCCGCTGCCACGGCGTGGAGCGCGCGGTGCTGGACAGCCTGGCGGACCTGCTGCCCGGCGTGGATGCGCCGCGCCTGGCCGCCTACATGATCGGCCGCGCGCTGGTGCATGGCCGCCGCCGCGCCGAGGAGATGCGCGAGGCCGCGCGCACCGTGGCCGATGCGGGGCTGGAGCCGCTGCTGGCCGACGCCGTCGCCCACCGCCAGGACTGGGCGGCCGACCAGGCGCGGGGCTGGCCGGCGGGCGCGGCGGAGGCGCCGCTGGAGGCGGTGCTGGACCGCATCCTCCGCGGCTGACGGGGCGGCGCTACCGCGCCGTGCCCGGGATGTGCGAGGCGCGGCCGATGACGAAGCCGGCGCCGCCGACGATCAGCGGGTCCGGCGCGTGGACCACGGCGTGGTCCTTGCCGGCATAGGGCAGGGCGCCCAGCAGGTGGCGCATCGCCTCCAGCCGGGCGCGGCGCTTGTCGTCGGACTTGATGATGGTCCAGGGCGCGTCGGCGGTGTCGGTGTAGAAGAACATCGCCTCCTTCGCCTCGGTGTAGCTGTCCCACTTGTCCAGGCTGGCCTTGTCAATCGGCGAGAGCTTCCACTGCTTCAGCGGGTCGGTCTCGCGCGCCTCGAAGCGGCGGCGCTGTTCCTCCTGCGTCACGCTGAACCAGAACTTGAACAGCCGCGTGCCGGAGCGGGTGAGCATGCGCTCCAGCTCCGGCGCCTGGCGCATGAACTCCAGGTATTCGGCGGGGCGGCAGAAGCCCATCACGCGCTCCACGCCCGCGCGGTTGTACCAGGAGCGATCGAAGAACACGATCTCCCCGCCCGCGGGCAGGTGGGCGACGTAGCGCTGGAAGTACCATTGCGTGCGCTCGCGCTCGGAGGGCTTCTCCAGCGCGACGACTCGGGCGCCGCGGGGGTTCAGGTGCTCCATGAAGCGCTTGATGGTGCCGCCCTTGCCGGCGGCGTCGCGCCCCTCGCACAGGATGACGACGCGCTCGCTGGCCTCCTTCACCCAGGCCTGGGCCTTCAGCAGCTCGACCTGGAGCGGCTTCACCCGCGCCTCGTATTCCTTTTCCGTGAGGCGGGTGGCGTAGGGGTACTTGCCGGATTCGAAGGCGCGGCGGATGGCCTCGGGGTCCTGGGGGCGGGCGGGGCGGGCGGCGGGGAGGCGGACCATCTCGGCCGCGGCCTCGGTGATGGAGCGCGCGCCTTCCTGCTCGGCCCCGGGTGGGAGGGCGTGTGTGGTGTCCTGCATGGGGTTGGCTCCCTTTCCCGGGTGGTTGGTGCGGGAGGAGGCATGGCATGGATGGGAGGGAAGCGCCTTGATGCGGCGCAAGTGCTGTGCGGAAGTGGCGTCCCGTACGGGATTCGAACCCGTGCTGCCAACGTGAAAGGCTGGTGTCCTAGGCCTCTAGACGAACGGGACGCAGCGCGGCCCTCCCTACAGGCAAGGGAGGCGTCGCGCCAGCCCCCCTCACGGGGTGCGTTGCAACCGCCCCAGGTCGAACCCCTCGCGCCGCGCCACCGCCAGCGCCGCCTGGAACTCCGCCTCCGCCATCGGCTTCGAACGGGACAGCACCCACAGCGAATCGCGGTCCGGCGAGCCCACCACCGCCCAGCGGTAGTCGGGGTCCAGGCCGATCACCCAGTAATCGCCGTAGAAGGGCCGGAAGAAGCTCACCCGCAGCCGCGCGTTGTCCGATCCCTCGACGGCATAGGCCACGCCCTTCGCCTCGCGCCGCGGCCGGCCCTCGGCCAGGGCGTTGTCGCAGGCGTTCAGCACCTCCAGCCGGCCATCGGGGCGGGGGGTGTAGGTCGCCGTCACCGCCTCGCAGCGCAGGCGGGCATTGTCCTGGAAGCGCTGCGGGAAGCGCGCCGCCTCGTGCCAGGTGCCGGCGTAGCGCGCCAGGTCCACCGCCGCCACGGTGCGCGGCGTCGTCGCATCGGGCTGCGGCACGGCGCAGGCGGCGAGGCCCAGAAGCGCCAGGAACGCAAGTTTCGTCACGGGATGGAATCCTCCGCCCATTGCGTCGTCACGTGGTCGAACACGGCGCCGGCGGTGGTGATCCACACCTCTTCGCGCCGCGCCGCCACGCCCTCCAACACCCGGCGCAGGGCGCGGATGCGGTAGGGCTGGCCGATGATGTAGGGGTGCAGCGCGATGCCCATCACCTGCGGGATGCCGTCGCGCGCCACCTGGCGCAGCCGCTCGCGGAAGTCGCCCTGGATGATCTCGGCGAAATCGCGCGCCGTGTCCTTGCGGCCGACGATGGAGGGGATGTCGTTCGCCTCCTGCGGATAGGGGATGGACAGGATGCGCCCGCCGCGCGTGCGCTGCCACACCGGCTGGTCGTCGTGGCACCAGTTGAGCGAATAGGCATAGCCGGCCTCATGCAGCAGGTCCGGCGTGGCGCGGCTCTCGGCGATCCAGGGGGACAGCCAGCCGCGCGGGGGCGCGCCTTCCTCGGCGGCCATGCGGGCGGTGGCCTCGCGGATCAGCGCCGCCTCCTCCGCCTCGGGCAGCACGGACTGGCGTTCGCTGTTGGTGCGGCCATGCCCGGCCATCTCGTCGCCGCGCGCGCGGTGGGCGGCCACCAGTTCCGGCGCGTGGTCGTACATGGCGCTGTTCAGCAGCACGGTGCAGGGCAAAGCGAGGTCGTCCAGCAGCTCCAGCAGGCGCCAGGCGCCGACGCGGTTGCCGTAGTCGCGCCAGGCATGGTTCAGCACGTCGGGCTGCGGTCCGCCGGGCGCCAGCTCCGCGCCCAGCCCCTCGCCGAAGGCGAAGTGCTCCAGGTTCACGCCCAGGTACACCGCCAGCTTGCGCCCGCCCGGCCAGGATTCCTGCGCGCGGCCGCGCCAGGGGCGGTAGGGGAAGCGGCCATGGGTGGGAAGGTCCATGCCCGGCACATGGCCGGGATGGCGCATCGCCGCAAGGCTGGCGCGGATTCCTGCCGGCGGGCGATACCGCCCGGCGCCGATCTGCGTTACACGCTCCCCATGGACCACGGCGCCGACACCCGCGCGGCGCGGGCCTGGCTGATGCGGCAGGCGCGCGGCCAGCGCGCGCACCTCCTCATCCCCGTCTGCCTCGGCCTCGCCGGCACTGCCTGCGCGCTGGCCGGCGCCTTCCTGGTCGCCCGCCTGCTCGCCACCCTGCTGGGCTTCGCGGGCGGCGGCTGGGCCGAGCTCGCGCTCGCCGCCGGCTTTGCCCTGCTCGCCGCCGCGCTCTCCGTCGCGCAGGAACGTGCGCAGCTGAAGGCGGGCGAGGCCGCGCGCCGCCGCCTGCGCGGGGCCGCCTTCGCGGCGCTGCTCGATGCCGGCCCGCTCGATTCCCGCGGGCCGGGCGCCAAGTCCGTGCTGCTGGTGGACCGCATCGAGGCGGTGGACGGCTTCTTCTCCCGCTGGCTGCCGGCCGCCACCCTGGCCGTGCTCTCGCCCCTGCTGGTGGCGCTGCTGGTGGCCGTGTTCGACTGGGTCTCCGCCCTGGTGCTGCTGGTGATGGGGCTGCTGGTGCCTGTCGCCATGGCGCTGACTGGAATCGGCGCGGCGCGGGAGGCGCGGCGGCAGATGGATGCGCTGGAACGCCTGGGCGCCCGCTTCGTGGACCGCCTGCGCGGCCTGTCCACCCTGGTGCAGTTCAACCGCACGGAGGCCGAGGCCGTCGCCCTGGGCGAAGCGGCCGCCGAGTTCCGCACCCGCACCCTGCGGGTGCTGCGCGTGGCCTTCCTCTCCACCGCCGCGCTGGAGTTCCTGGCCGCCGGCACCATCGCCTACCTCGCCTGGCGGCATGGGGCGCTGCTGGGGGCCAGCCACGCGGACCCCGTGGGCGCGATCTTCTGCATCCTCGCCGTGTCGGCCTTCTTCCTGCCGCTGCGCCAGTTCAGCGCCGCCTACCACGAGGCGCAGTCCGCCGCAGGTGCGGCCGCCGCCCTGCGCCCGCTGCTGGAGCAGCCGCCCCGCCCCGGACTGGCGCTGGATTCGGTGCCGCCCCGCGTGGCCCTGGCGGTGACGGACCTGTCCTGGCGGCCCGACCCCGCGCGCCCGCCCGCCATCCGGCACGTCACCTTCGCCGTCGCGCCGGGCGAGACGCTGCTGCTGATGGGGCCCTCCGGCTCAGGCAAGACCTCCGTCATCCGCCTGCTGATGGGCTTCGCGCGCCCCGATTCCGGGCGCATCGCCATCAACGGGCAGGACGCGCTGCGCCTCGCCCCGGCGGAGCTGCGCCGCATGGTCGCCTTCGCGGGGCAGAGGCCGCACCTCTTCGCCGGCACCATCCGGGACAACATCCTGCTGGCCCGGCCTGATGCCAGCCCCGCGCAGCTTGCCCGCGCCGCCGAGGCCGCACGCGTCACCGCCTTCGCGGACACCCTGCCGGGCGGGCTGGACACGCCGGTGGGCGAGGGCGGCTTCGGCCTGTCCGGCGGGCAGGCGCAGCGCGTGGCCCTGGCCCGCGCCTTCCTGCGCGACGCCCCGCTGGTGATCCTGGACGAGCCGACCGCCCACCTGGACCCCGCCACGGAGGCCGAGCTGGTGGAGTCCATCGCCCGCCTCGTCGCCGGGCGCACCGCCGTCATCGCCACCCATTCGCCGGCCTTCCGGGCGCTGTCGGCGCGGGTGATGGAGCTGGGGGGCGCGCATGTGGGCTGATCTCCGCCGGGTGCTGGCCTTGTGGCGGCCGCGGCGGGCGGCGCTGCTGGGCGGGCTGGCGGTGGCGGTGCTTTCCGCGCTCTCCGGCGTGGCGCTGCTGGCCCTGGCCGGCAAGGGCGTGGCGGCGGGGGTGG
>JBEQBS010000186.1:0-6413 GCA_041639675.1 Rubritepida sp.
CCGCGGAGCGGGCGCCCGGCGTTTGAGGGCGCAAAAACGACTCATACGAACGGCACGGCGCGCCCGCGCCACAGGTCCGGTTTTCGTGCCGTTCGTATGTGGGCGGATCACCAGGTGTAGGCCACGCCCACCCCGCCCACCCAGTTGTCGCGGGAGCCGACGCGCACGATGGGGCTGTCGGCCACGCCGTCGCCCAGGCGGGTATAGGCGAAGCCGGCGCCCACCGCCCAGGAATCGTTCAGCCGCCACACCACCGAGGGCCAGGCGGTGACGTGCGTCAGCCCGCTGCCAGGGCGGAAGGGCGCCAGCCCGCTGGCCGCCGCCCCCTGCTGCGAGACGCCGAAATAGTAGTTGTTCTGGCTGGAGGAACCGAAGCGCGCCGCCACGCCCGCGCCCACGAAGACCGTGTGCGACAGCGGCACCCAGATGCTGGCCGAGGGCAGGAACTGCACGCCGCCATAGCGCCCGGTGGAATCGCCCGTCACCGTCAGCCCGGCGCGCGCCCGGAAGGGGATGCCCTGGGTGTTGACGTAGGAGAGGCTGACCCGCCCGCCCAGCTCCAGCGCCATGTCCAGGTCGCCCAGGGCGCGCACGCGGCGATCCTCGGCGTCCGAGCGGCCCAGGCGCAGCACCGCCGCCGGGCCGGCCTGGATGAACTTGTTGTCAATGACGTTGGTTTCCAGGAAGGGGCCGTAGAGGCCCACGAAGCGCTCGCCGCCCATCGCCACGCGCGCCGTGGGCGCGACGCCGAAGCTGGTGTGGCGGGAGCCGAGGTACTCGCTCATGAAGCCCGCGCCGCCGCCCACCATGTTGGGGAGGATGTCGTTCAGGCTGACCTGGGCCATGGCCGGGCCGGCGGCCAGCAGGGCGGGAAGGGCGGCGGCGAGGAGGCGCTTCATCCCCCCGTGCTGCCACAGGGGCCGGGCTTGCGCCACGCGCCGGGCTGTGCCGCGCGTCCCGGGCCTGGGCCTGCAGGCCCAGGTGCGCAACCCGCGCTGGCGCGCTACGCAGCCCCGCATGGAACGATTGCCGATCGAGGAAGCGCTGCCCGCGCTGCGCGACGCCCTGCGCGCCGGCCCCAACGCCGTGCTGGTGGCCCCGCCCGGCGCGGGCAAGACCACCCGCGTGCCGCTGGCCCTGCTGGAGGAACCCTGGGCGCAGGGCGGCAAGATCCTGGTGCTGGAGCCCCGCCGCGTCGCCGCCCGCGCCGCCGCCCGCCGCATGGCGGCGATGCTGGGCGAGGCGCCGGGCGGCACGGTGGGCATCGCCACCCGGCTGGACCGCGCGCACAGCGCCGCCACCCGCGTGGAGGTCATCACCGAGGGCCTGCTGGTGCGCCGCATGCAGTCCGACCCCGGGCTGGAGGGCGTCTGCGGGGTGATCTTCGACGAGGCGCATGAGCGCCACCTGGACACCGACCTGGGCCTGGCGCTGTGCCTGGACCTGCAACGGGGCCTGCGGCCGGAGCTGCGGCTGCTGGCCATGTCCGCCACGCTGGACGGCGCGGGCTTCGCGCGCCTCATGGAAGCCCCGCTGGTGGAAAGCCAGGGCCGCGCCTTCCCCGTGCGGATCGAGCACGCGAAGCGCGACGTGACGGAGCCGCGCGACCTGCCCGAGGCGATGGCGCGGGCCATCCGCGAGGTGATGGCGCGCGAGGGGGGCGACGTGCTGGCCTTCCTGCCCGGCTGGGGCGAGATCCGCCGCACGATGGAGCGCCTGGGCGGGCTGGATGCCGAGGTGCTGCCCCTGCATGGCGAGCTGCCGCCGGCCGAGCAGGACCGCGCGCTTTCCCCCATCCCCGGCCGGCGCAAGGTGGTGCTGGCGACTTCCATCGCCGAGACCTCGCTGACGGTGCCCGGCGTGCGCATCGTGGTGGATGGCGGCTTCCGCCGCACGCCGCGGCTGGATGGCGCAACGGGGCTCTCGCGCCTCGTCACCGCCCGCATCTCCCGCGCCGCCGCCGAGCAGCGCGCCGGGCGTGCGGGGCGCACCGAACCCGGCGTGGCGCTGCGCCTGTGGAGCGAGGCGACGGGGCGCGGCATGGCGATGCAGGACCGGCCGGAGGTGCTGGAATCCGAACTCTCTGGCCTGGTGCTGGACTGCGCGGCCTGGGGCGCGCCGCCGGAATCGCTGCCCTTCCTAGACGTGCCGCCGGCCGGCCAGGTGGCCGCCGCGCGCGCCCTGCTGCGCGACCTGGATGCGCTGGACGCCGATGGCCGCATCACCACCACGGGCAAGCGCATGGCCCGGCTGGGCACCCACCCCCGCCTGGCGCGGATGATGGTCGCGGTGGCCGACGAGGGCGAGGCCGCGCTGGCCGCCGAACTGGCCGCGCTGCTGGAGGAGCGCGACCCGCTGCGGGGCCGCGAACCGCCCGCCGACATCACCCTGCGGCTGGATGCGCACGACGCCGACCCGGTGGCCCTGCGCGCCATCCGCCGCACCGCCGCGCTGCACCGCCGCCGCCTGGGCGTGCATGGCGCCACGCGGGCCGAGGGCGATGCCGGCGCGCTGCTGGCCGCCGGCTTCCCGGACCGCATCGCCCTGAAGCGCGCGGGCATGGATGGCGCCTTCCGCCTCGCCTCCGGCCAGGGCGCGCGGCTGCCGGCGAGCGACCCGCTTTCGCGCGAGCGGCTGCTGGCGGTGGCGGAGCTGGAGCTGAAGGGCGCGGAGGCGCGCATCCGCATGGCCGCGCCCATCACCCTGGCGGCGCTGGAGGCGCGCTTCCCGGAGCGGTTCCGGGTGGAGGAGGGCGCGGCCTTCGACCCCCGCGCCGGCGCGGTGCTGGCGCGGCGGCGGCGGCTGTTCGGCCCGCTGGTGCTGGAGGAAACGCCGCTGCCCGGCGCCGATCCCTCCGCGATGGCGCAGGCGCTGGCCGAGGCCGCGGCGGCGCGCGACTTCCGCGACCTGGACTGGACCCCGGCCGCGCTGCAACTGCGCGCGCGGCTGGACCGCATGCGCGCGCTGGAACCGGGCGAATGGCCCGACGCGCTGGACGCGGCGACCCTCGCGCCCTGGCTGCACGGCATGACCAAGCTGGCGGAGCTGCGCGGCGTGGAGGTGGCGCAGGTGCTGGCCCCGCATGACGCCCGCTGCAAGCTGGACGCCGTGCTGCCCGCGCGCATCGCCCTGCCCGCGGGGCGCTCGGCGGCGGTGGACTACGCGGCCGAGGTGCCGACGCTGGAGGCCCGCGCGCAGCACCTCTACGGCCTGGCGGCGCTGCCGCTGCTGGCGGGTGGGCGGGTGCCCTTGCAGGTGGCGCTGCTGTCGCCGGCCGGACGGCCCATCGCCATCACGCGGGACCTCGCCGGGTTCTGGAAGGGCGGCTGGCGGGATGCGCGCAAGGACATGCGCGGCCGCTACCCCAAGCATGACTGGCCGGAGGACCCCTCGACGGCATCGCCCCCTCCGCCCCGCTGAGCGGCGGTTCCCGCCGGCCACGATCCGGCGCTAGGCTGCCGCCCAACCACCAGGAGGGAACGGCGATGGCCGGACGGTTGCAGGGCAGGCGCGTCTTCGTCAGCGCGGCGGGGCAGGGCATCGGGCGGGCGGCCGCCATCATGCTGGCGCGCGAGGGCGCCGACGTGCTGGCCACCGACCTGGACGCCGACAAGCTGCGCGGGCTGGAAGGCATGGAGATCGCCCCGCTGGACGTGCTGGACGACGCCGCGCTGCGCGATGCCATCACCCGCGGCGGCCCCTTCGACGCCATGTTCAACTGCGCCGGCTTCGTGCACCAGAACGACGCGCTGACCTGCACGGACGCCGAGTGGGAGTTCGGTTTCGGCCTGAACGTGCGCGCCATGTGGAAGGCGATGCAGGCCGCGCTGCCGGCGATGCTGGAGCGCGGGCGGGGCTCCATCGTCAACATGTCCTCCGCCGCATCCTCCATCAAGGGCGCGCCCAACCGCTTCCTCTACGGCGCCACCAAGGCGGCGGTGGTGGGCATGACGCGCGCGGTGGCGACCGACGTGGTGAAGCAGGGGGTGCGCGTGAACTGCATCTGCCCCGGCACGGTGGAGACGCCGTCCTGGGAGGAGCGCGTGGCGGCCAATGCCGCGCAGGCCGGCGGGATGGAGGCCGCGCGCGCCGCCTTCGTGGCGCGCCAGGCGATGGGCCGGCTGGCGCAGCCGGAGGAGATCGCCGCGCTCGTCACCTACCTCTGCGCGGATGAGAGCGCCTTCGTGACGGGCCAGGCCATCGTGATTGACGGGGGTTGGACGCTGTAGCGCTTCCTGGCACCTTCCCGCGCAGCGAAACGGGAGGGAGACCCAGGGATGAAGCTGCTGCGCCACGGGCCGAAGGGCCAGGAGAAGCCGGGGATGCTGGATGCCTCCGGCACCATCCGCGACCTGTCGGGCATCTGCGCCGACATCGCGGGCGACGTGCTTTCGCCCAATGGCCTGGCCAAGCTGGCGGCGCTGGACCCGGCCTCGCTGCCCGCTGTGGATGCCGCCACGCGGCTCGGCCCGCCGGTGTCCGGCTTCACGCAGCTCATCTGCATCGGCCTGAACTACGCCGACCATGCGGCGGAGACGGGCGCGGCCATCCCCAAGGAGCCGATCGTCTTCCTCAAGGCCAATGGCGCCATCAACGGGCCGAACGACGATGTCGTGATCCCGAAGAACTCCACCAAGACCGACTGGGAGGTGGAGCTGTGCATCATCATCGGCACGCGCGCCACCTGCGTGAGCGAGGAGCAGGCGCTGGACCACGTGGCGGGCTATGCCGTGGGCAACGACGTGAGCGAGCGCGAGTGGCAGATCGAGCGCGGCGGCGCCTGGGACAAGGGCAAGGGCGCCGACACCTTCGGCCCCGTCGGCCCCTGGCTGGTGACGAAGGACGAGGTGCCCGACCCGCAGGACCTGCGCCTGTTCTGCGAGGTGGACGGGGTGATGCGCCAGGACGGCTCCACCAAGACCATGATCTTCGGGGTGAAGACCATCGTCTCCTACGTCAGCCACTTCATCACCCTGCACCCGGGCGACGTCATCTTCACCGGCACGCCGCCGGGCGTCGGGCTGGGGGTGAAGCCGCAGCCGGTCTTCCTGAAGCCCGGGCAGGTGATGCGCCTGGGCGTGCAGGGGCTGGGCGAGCAACGGCAGCGCACCGTGGCCTGGGCGGGGTGATGCCATGCGATCGCCGAAGGGCCCCGCAGGCGTGAATCGCATGGCCCGATGATGCCGGTGATCCTCGCGATGGACTTCCGCTCGCCGCCGCCCTGGGGGGCGGCGCGCGACGCCGCGCTGGCGCCGCTGGCGGAAGCCATCGCGCGGGACACGCCCGGCCTGCTGTGGAAGATCTGGACGGAGGACGCGGCGGCGGGCCGCGCCGGCGGCCTCTACGCCTTCGCCGACCGCGCGGCCGCCGAGGCCTATCGCGCCATGCACGAGGCGCGGGTGCTGGCGCGCGGCGGCAGCGACGTGCAGGCGCGCATCTGGGAGGCGAACATGGCGCTGGGCGCGCTGACGCGGGCGCCGCTGTGACGCGCCGGGTCCTCATCACCGGCGCGTCCTCGGGCATCGGCGCCGCCACGGCGCGCGCCCTGGCCGGGCCGGGGGTGGCGATGGTGCTGCATGCGCGCGCGAGCGAGGACGCGCTGCGCGCCGTGGCGCTGGAGGTGCAGGCGAAGGGCGCGACGGCGCTGCCGGTGCTGGCGGACCTCAGCGAAGCGCAGGCGCCGGGCGAGCTGGTGGACGGCGCCGCCGAACGCCTGGGCGGGCTGGACGTGCTGGTGAGCAATGCCGGCTTCGCCGACCGCACGCCGGCCGCCGAGCTGGCCGACGACGCGCTGGCGCGCAGCCTGGACACGGTGCTCTGGGCCTTCCACCGCCTGGCGCGCGCCGCGGGGCCGCACCTGCGCGCGGGCACGCATCCGCGGCTGGTGGCGGTGTCCTCCTTCGTCGCGCACCTGTATCGGCATGACGCGCACAACTTCCCCGCCACGGCGGCGGCGAAGGCGGGCGTGGAGGCGCTGTTGCGCGCCTTCGCGGTGGAATGGGCGCCGCATGTCGCCGTCAACGCCGTGGCGCCGGGCTACACGCAGAAGGACCCCGGCGCGCATGCCGCCTTCACCGAGGCGCAGCGCCAGGCCGTGGCCGCGCGCGTGCCGATGGGCCGGCTGGGCACGCCGGCGGAGATGGCGGCCGCCATCCGCTTCCTGTGCTCGGAGGAGGCCGGCTACATCACCGGGCAGGTGCTCCACGTGAATGGCGGGCTGGTGCTGTAGGCGGGCTTCGCCGTCGCGCGTTCGGCCGGCATGCCCGTGCCCGTCACCCCCGATGGCCGCTACATCCTGGTGCGCGGCCGGCTGTGGCGCGCCGCCAACCCGCACCTGCCCGATGGCGAACGCGCCGCCCACACCCGCGCGCTGATGGCGGCGCGCCGCGCGGTGGGCGCCGCCCGCCGCGCCG
>JBEQBS010000187.1:0-6412 GCA_041639675.1 Rubritepida sp.
ATGGTGGTGCGCAGCGCCTCATCCTGCTGGAGGGTTGTCCCCAATTCGCGCAGCATCTCGCCAAATTTTCCGGCCATCACCTTGTCGGGATCACGCGCGGCCTTGAGCAGTGAGGTGCGCGCCTGCTGCCACAACCCGTCAATCCAGCGTTGGACGGCAGGGTTGTCGATCAACTCATCCTTGAATTTTGCGACGCGCGCTTTCATCGCCTTGTCATGCTGCAGATCAAAGGCGAGATCGGCCAGCATCTGATTGGCCTTTTCACGCAGCGGGTGGTCGGGCTCGCGCGGGACGCGGCTGAGGGTGAAGACGCCCTCCATCCGCTCCTCCGGCGGCGGCTCGACCGAGGCCGCCCAGCGGGCCAGCCGCCCGCCCGGCACCAGCGCCGCCAGGCCGGAGCGCCGCAGCACCTCGGCCAGCACCGCGCGGTCGAGCTCGGGGGTGGAGCCCCATTGCAGGACGTGGCTGATGCGCCCGGTGGTGCGCGCGCCCATCGGGCGCAGCAGGTTGCGGAGGAAGAACTCCTCCTTCGGGTAGGTGTCGTCGTAGTCCCAGTCGGGGATCGCGGCGTCGAGGCGCGCGACCATCGCCTCCATCACCGCGCGCCGGTAGAAGCTGCCCTCATGCGCGTCCTTCACCACGTCGGCCAGCCCCAGGCCGCGGAACAGCGCCTGGGCCACGGGGTCGCGCCGCAGCCGGCGCACCCATTCGTCATGGGTGGGCGTGTCGTCCAGCGGGAAGCGCGAGGGCTCGGCCACGCCGGCATCCCAGGGCGCGATGGCCTCCTCCACCCCCTCGCGGAAGAAGAGGTCGGCGGAGGAGAGCAGCACGAAGTGGCTGAACGCCTCGCCCGAGCCGTGCAGCAGGCGGAAGTTGGACAGGTGGGCGTGGAACATGTGCGCCCAGCGCGTGGCGAGGTGCGCGGGGTTGACGCGCACATGCGCCTGGGCGCGCAGCAGGCGCAGCAGGGCCGGCGGGCAGGCGGCCGCCATGTCGCGGTTCAGGTGCACCACCACCAGCGGGTCGCGCACGAAGCGGGCGATGTTGCCCAGCTGGTCGAGCAGCACCTCCGGCCGTTCATGGGCGGTGATGGAAAAGGCCGGCCGCGCGTGCTGCATGGCCGGCACGGTAGCGCCTGCGGCTAGGCGTTCCAATCCGCGGGCACGAAGTGGAAGCCATGCCCCGCGCGGGTGACGAAGCCGGTGCCGGGGAAGGTGAAGTGATAGGCGCAGAGCCGCGCGCGCTCATCGGCGATGCGGCCGAACAGCGCGTTGCGGCTTTGCGTCGCCAGCGGGCCGTCGAAGTCGAAGACGCTGTGCCAGCCGGGGTTGCGCAGGAACAGCTCCGGCCGGCCGGCGGCGTCGGCCGTGACGTAGCAGCCGGCCGTGCCGTTGCCGATGTGGAAGGCGCTGTGGCCGGGCGTGTGGCCCGGCGTGGCGATGGCGCGGATGCCGGGCGCGACCTCGCCATCCGCCGCGAACTCCCGCATGCGCTGGCGCAGCGGGGCGAAGCGGCGGGCCACGTTGGCGAAGTTGCCGCGCTGGAATTCGGGCGTGCGGGTGCGGTTGCCCTCCTCGCTCCACCAGGCCCATTCGGCGGCCGGCACCGCGACCTCGGCATTGGGGAAGAAGGGCTGGTTGTCGCGCGTCGTCAGGCCGGTGATGTGGTCGCCGTGGAAGTGGGAGACGACGACCAGCGTCACCTCCTCCGGCCGGATGCCGGCGGCTTCCATGGAGCGCGGCAGCAGCCCCGTGCCCGGCGCGAGCTGCCCGGCGCCGGTGCCGGCATCGAAGGCCACCACGCCGCGCGGGGTGCGCAGCATGGTGACGGTATAGGGATTGGGCAGCCCCTGGGCGGGCAGCAACGCGGCATCCAGCGCTGCCTGCACGGCGGGTGCGGCCTGGTTCACCACCAGCCCTTCCAGGGCGTTGGCGCGGCGCACGAAGCCGTCGAACAGCGTCATCACCTCCCACTCGCCCAGGGCGAAGCGGTGGAAGGCGGGGCCGGATTGCAGGTTCGCGGGAACCGGCGCGGGGGCGGCGGTCTGCGCCACGGCGCGGTGCGCCAGCAGCAGGGCGGGCGCGGCGAGGAGGAGGCGGCGGTCCATCGCTCAGATCCCCGTCCAGTCGCCGGGGACGAAGCGGAAGCCCTCGCCCTCCCGCGCCACCATGCCCTGGGCGGGGAAGGGGAGGTGGTAGCCCGTCACGCGCAGGCGGTCGCTCGCCGCGCGGTCCAGCATGCGGCGGCGGGTGGCGGCGGCGGCGTCGCCATCCATGTCGAAGACGATCTGCCAGCCGGGATTGGGCATCATCACCTCCGGCCGGTTGGTCACGTCGGCGAGGTAGAGCAGCTGCTCGCTGCCATCGGCCACATGGTAGCAGGTGTGACCGGGCGTGTGGCCCGGCGCGGCGATGGCGCGGATGCCCGGCCAGGCCTCGGCGCCGTCGGCCAGCTGGCGCATGCGCTCCCGCCAGGGGGCGAAGCGGCGGGCGGTGTTGGCGAAGTTCCCGCGCTGGCCCTCCGGCGTGCGGGCCGCGTTGCCCTCGTCGCTCCACCAGGCCCATTCGGCGGCGGGGACCACCACCTCGGCATTGGGGAAGGCGCGCTCGCCCGCCGCGTTGGTCAGGCCGATGATGTGGTCGCCGTGGAAATGGCTGACGATGACGGCGCGCACCTGGGCGGGGTCGAGCCCCGCGGCGCGCATGTTGGCGCCCATGCGGCCGGAGGTGGGGGACATCTGCCCCTCGCCGGTGCCGGCGTCGAAAACCACCAGGCCGGTCGGCGTCTCGACGAAGGTGAGGGTGAAGGGGATGGTCAGCGTGTCGGCGGGCTGCATGCGCGCGGTCAGGGCGGCCTGCACCTCCGGCAGCGGGGCGTTGCGCACGAAGCCCTCGACCGGGCGGCGGTTGATGCCGTCATGCACCTGGATGACGGTGAGGCCGCCGAGGCGGAAGCGGTAGAAGCCGGGATTGGCCGGCGGCGCGGCGGGCGCCTGCTGGGCCTGCACGGGCAGGGCCATGGCGGCGGCGATGGCGGCGGAGCCGGCGAAGACCTGGCGGCGGTTGGGCGTCATGGTGCGCGTTCCTCTCCCATCCCATGGGGCATTGCCGCCATGAGATGGGAGAAGCCTGCCGTTGCGCAACCGGATTCAGGCCAGTGCGGCTTCCAGCGTCGCCAGCACCCGCCGCTCGGCCTCCGAGACGGCGGAGGTCAGGCCCAGGAAGCCGCCGGTGGCCTCGGCCACGGCGCGGGCGCGGTCCAGCGTGGCGGCGCGCAGGGCGGCGCGGCCGGCGGCGTCCATCGGCGCGGCCAGGGCCTTGGCATAGGCGGCCCAGGCCTCGGCCAGCGCGGGGGCGGGCCTGGACGCCAGCCAGGATTCCAGCAGGGCATGGGCGGCGCTGCCGGGGGCGGCGCCCGAATCCGCCGCCGCGCGGAGGGTGGCGGCGCGCTCCTCGGCGCTGATCGTGCCATCGGCCCAGGCCACCAGCACCAGCGGCACCAGGGCGAAGGCGCCCAGCGTCTCCGGCGTCAGGGACAGGGCGGACAGGCGCTCCAGCAGCGCGGCATCGGTGATGCCGGTGGCGGCGGCGATGGCCTTGCGGCGGTCGGCCCCGGCCGATTCGGCCTGCATGCGCGCCAGCAGCCGGGCGTTCTCGGCGGCGAAGAAGGCGTCCTCCAGGCCCTGGCGGCGGCTGTCGAGGATGTGGTCGGCCATGCGATGCGTTCCCTGGCGGTTGATGCCGGGGACGATACCCCTGTCAGCGCGCGAAGGCGACGACGCTTTCCAGGTGCGCGGACCACAGGAACTGGTCCACAGGCACCGCCGAATGCAGGGCGAAGCCCGCCTGGCGCAGCACGGCGGCATCACGCGACAGCGCGGCGGGCGAGCAGGAGACATAGATGACGCGCTTGACCTGGCTGCGGGCGAGCTGCGCCACCTGCTCCGGCGCGCCGGCGAAGGGGGGGTCGAGCACCACGCACGCATAGGGCTTCAGCTCCAGCGGCAGCAGCGGCTGGCGCTGGAGGTCGCGGCGCTGGGCGCGCACCCTGCCGCCGCCCGCCGCCTTGGCCAGGGCGGCCACGGCGCGCGGGTCGCCCTCGAAGGCGTCCACCACGCCATGGCGCGCCAAGGGGAAGGAGAGGGTGCCCAGCCCGGCGAAGAGGTCCGCCAGCTTCGCACGCGGCGAAAGCCTGGGCGGCAGGGCGGCCAGCACGGCCTGGATGATGGCGGCCTCGCCCTCCGCCGTGGCCTGGAGGAAGGCGCCGGCGGGGGGCTGCACCAGCGTGCCACCGAGCGTCAGGGCGGGGCTGCCGCGCTGGGCCGCCGTCTCGCCCTTCCAAGCGATGCGGGGGATGGATTCGGCCTCGGCGAAGGCGGCAAGGCGGCGGCGGTCGCCCTCCGTCAGCGCGCCATCGGTGGAAAGCAGCAGGTCCGGGCCGGTGTCCAGCCAGTTGACCAGCACGGAGCCCAGCCGGCGCAGCGCCTCGATCGGCCGCAGCGCGGCGGCGAGGGGCGCCAGCAGCGCGACGAGTTCCGGGCGCAGCACGTGGCATTCGCGCATCGGCACCAGCGCATGGGCGCCGCGCTGGTGGAAGCCGATCTCCACCACGCCATCGGCGCGGCGGGCCAGGCCGAAATCGGCGCGGCGGCGGGAATTGCGCGGGGTGGTGAAGCCCGGTTCCAGCACGGGGTCGTAGCCAGCGCGGGAAAGCGCCTCGCCCAGCCTGGCGCGTTTCCAGGCGGCGTAGGCGGGTTCGGACCAATGCTGCAGGGCGCAGCCGCCGCAGGCGCCGAAATGCGCGCAGGGCGGGGGCACCCGGTCGGGGCTGGCGGCCAGCACGGCGTCCAGGCGGGCCTTGTCCTTCGCCGTCGCCTCGGCGCGCACGCGCTCGCCGGGCAGGGTGAAGGGAATGAAGAAGGGGCCGGGGGCGATGCCGTCGCCCCCGGCCCCCATGGCCTCGACCGTGGTGTCGAAGGTGTTACCCAAAGGCATTCAGCCCCGTGATGGCGCGGCCGAGGATGAGGGCATGCACGTCATGCGTGCCCTCATAGGTGTTCACCGTCTCCAGGTTCATGACGTGGCGGATGACGTGGTACTCGTCCACGATGCCGTTGCCGCCATGCATGTCCCGCGCCACGCGGGCGATGTCGAGCGCCTTGCCGCAGTTGTTGCGCTTGATGAGGGAGATCATCTCCGGCGCCGCCTTGCCCTCGTCGAACAGGCGGCCCACGCGCAGGGCCGCTTGCAGGCCCAGGGTGATCTCCGTCTCCATGTCCGCCAGCTTCTTCTGGATCAGCTGCGTCTGCGCCAGCGGCTTGCCGAACATGCGCCGGTTCAGCGTGTAGTCGCGCGCGGCGTGCATGCAGAACTCGGCCGCGCCCAGCACGCCCCAGGCGATGCCGTAGCGCGCGCGGTTGAGGCAGGAGAAGGGGCCGGCCAGGGAGCGCACGCCGGGCAGGCGGTTCTCGTCGGGGACGAAGACCTCCTCCATCATGATCATGCCGGTGATGGAGGGGCGCAGGGAGAACTTGCCCTCGATCTTGGGCGTGGAGAGGCCCTTCATGCCGCGCTCCAGCAGGAAGCCGCCCAGCTCGCCCTCATCCGTCTTGGCCCAGACCAGGCAGACATCGGCGATGGGCGAGTTGGTGATCCAGGTCTTGGAACCGCTGACCAGCCAGCCGCCATCCACCTTCTTCGCGCGGGTGCGCATGGAGGAAGGGTCGGAGCCGGCATCGGGCTCGGTCAGGCCGAAGCAGCCCACCCATTCGCCGGTGCGCAGCTTCGGCAGGAACTTCTGCCGCTGCGCCTCGCTGCCATAGGCGTGGATGGGGAACATCACCAGCGAGGACTGCACGGAGAAGGCGGAGCGGTAGCCGCTGTCCACCCGCTCCACCTCGCGCGCCATCAGCCCATAGGCGACGTAGGAGACGCCGGCGCAGCCATAGCCCTCCAGCGTGGCGCCCAGGAAGCCCTGCTCACCGAAGGCGTTCATGATGGAGCGGTCGAAGCTCTCATGCCGGTTGGCCAGGAGCACGCCGGGCATCAGCCGGTCCTGGCAGAAGGCGCGCGCGGCGTCGCGCACCATGCGCTCATCCTCGGTGAGCTGCTCGTCCAGCAGCAGCGCGTCCTCCCAGGCGAAGGGGGCGGGCTTGGACTTCACGGGCGTGACGACGTTCATGGCGGTGCTCCTCCTCGCGCGCTTCTAGCAGGTGGATGCCGGTTCAGGCAGCCTCGGCCGCGCCGCCCTCGGCTGCCGCGGGCGCGGGGCTCTCGGCCTCGGCGCGCCTCTTCGGGCGCGGGATGGGAATGAGCATGAAGGCCGGCACCTCGTCGCCGAAGCCGCGCACGGCGGGGCCCAGGTCGTCGCGGTCGCGGCGGCGGTCGTCGCGCTCGCGCGGGCGGTCGTCGCG
>JBEQBS010000188.1:0-6411 GCA_041639675.1 Rubritepida sp.
TTGAGCCCGAGGCGGCGCGCCAATTCCCGGCCGGAGTTGGTGCGTTCCGTCATGGGTATCTCCGGCAAGGGGATCGCCTTGCGTGCAGGCCGGTGCCTGGCCCGGACACGGGCACCAGCCGCGGACACGGCAAAGCATCAATTTATCAATGCGTTGCTGAGCGAATTCGCCGCCTGTGGTGCCCGGTGGTGCCCATAATTTTCGGCTGGCGCTAGCGATGTTGCGCGCTTCCGCCCCCCGCATACAGCGGGGCCAGGAAGGACCCTGCGGCTCGGGAGCCACTGTGGCTGAACAGCGAGTCAGTGGCTCGGGAGCCACTCGGCTGCGGTCGCAATTCAACGACTGTCGAAACACTATCCCTTCTGGTTCCGGTGCCGCAATCCGGTTTCATCGGCGCTACCACTGCGTGGTGGACAATGTCCATACAGACTCATAGAACCAGCTCCGGAGGCCACCATGCCCACACCCGCCAAGCGCATCACCACCCCGAGCCGCCGCCCGGCGAAGGCCCAGCCCGCCATCACCGTCGGCGCGATCAACATCCGCGTCCGGCCCGAGGAGCGTGCCCTGATCGACCAGGCCGCCGTGCTCTCGGGGAAGTCGCGCTCCGAGTTCATGCTAGAGGCTGCGCGCCGCGCTGCGACCGACGCCATTCTCGACCGCACGCTGTTCCGCACCCAGCCGGCTGCGTACGCCAAGTTCCAGGCGCTGCTCGACGCGCCGCCCAACCCGAACGGCAGGCTTCGGAAGCTGCTGGAGACCGCGCCTCCGTGGGAGTGAGTGCCGAACGGCTCAGCGCCCCGGCGCCACTCGACGACACGCACGACCTGGCGTTGTTCGATAGCGGCGAGGCCTCGCTTGACGACTGGCTGCGGCGGCGTGCGCGGGCGAATCAGGCGGCCGGCGCGTCACGGACCTTCGTCGTATGCCGCGCCGGCTTCGTGGTGGGGTTCTACTGCTTGGCGGCAGGGGCTGTGGCCGTGACTGCTGCTCCAGGGCGTGTGAGGCGCAACATGCCCGACCCGATCCCCATGGCGATGCTGGGCCGACTGGCCGTGGACCGTAGCCTGCACGGCCAGGGCATCGGGCGGGCGCTGCTGCGGGATGCGGTCTTGCGCGTGCTGCAGGCCAGCGAGGTGCTGGCGGTGCGCGGGGTGTTGGTGCAGGCCCTGAACGCCGACGCCCAGCGCTTCTACCAGGCATGCGGCTTCACGCCGTCACCGATCGACCCGATGACGCTGATGGCCACGATGGCGGACTTGAAGGCCGCCTTGGGCTGAGGGTTACGCGGCACGCTCCCGCGGTTGCAGGCCATAATGGGCCGCCAGCACACCGAGCGCCGTGAGCAGGATGCCCTGCGCCTGGACGTGGTGGACCGGACGTCCCGACCACCCCTGCCGTAAGGCCCATTCCCGCAGGGAACGCTCGAGGCCGAGCACGTGCCACAGGCAGCTTCCGCCGGCACTGTCCGCGCCACCGAAAAGGTCCAGGGCCGCGGCCAACCGACGCCGCGCCGCAGCCTGGCGTTCGCTGAGCAGATCGCCTCCGCCACCCTGGATGCGCAGCAGCTGCGTCGTTCGCATGCCGTCCAGCGCCGCGAGGCGGAAGGTCACCCGGAACATCGCCCCGGCCTCGTGCATCTGCGGCGTGATGCTGCCATTTGCGAGCATCAACCCAAGCGTGTCGACGGCACGACCATGCGCGACGGGTGAGCCCGTGTCCGGATCCGCGTCGCGGACCGGCTCGGAGAAGCCGCCGTGTTGCAGACGCCACTTCGAGGGCTTCGCCAAGTCGTCCTGCTTGGGCTTCGCCGCCTTGGGCTTTCGCTTAACGGCCATGGTGGCTCTCCCCATTACGACGCCCCCAGCGCCGGTTTGCCTCGTTGGTGATGGCCTGGCGCAGCCAGTCGTCGGTGATGTCGGCGACGGGCAGAGCGGCGACGCCATGCAGATGCCAGGCAGCCGCGCGCATGGCGTTCACCTCGGTGTCGTTGGTCGGGCTACGCGTCCCGCGGTCGAGGCACGAGCGGGGCGGCAGCGGTGCGCCAGGGAGCCTCATGCACGGCCTCCGGTGGGCTCGGTTGCCCACAACAGGAGCGCGATCGCATCCGCCTCGTTGTCGTCGGCCGGCGCGAAGCCGCGGGCCTGGATGGCAGCGACCATCTTCGCCTTGTCGGCATTACCCTTGCCGGTCGCGTAGCGCTTGATCGTGCCGACCGGGACGCCCTCGTAGGGGACCTCGTGCTCCTCGCACCAGGCGGTCAGCATGCCGAGGAAGCCGCCGTAGATGTGCGCTGCATCAGTACCGGCGTGCGCGCGGACCTCCTCGAACACGATGCGGGCTACACCGCCGGACAGAGCGGCGACCTCGGTCAGCCAGCCGCGAAAGCGCAGGAAGCGCATCCCGCCGCCTTCGAAGCGGGTTGGCCTGAACGTCATGGTGCCGGAGGTGATGCCGCCGTCACGCGATCGCAGGGCCCAGCCAGTGGTGGTGCCGAGATCCAGGGCGAGCACGGTGTGGTGCGCCAGGCTGATCGCGGGGGGGAGGGCGATGGGCGGGCCGCTTGCATGGGCGGCGGGCATGGTGAGAGTCGCGGGTGCCATGGTGGTCTCCGAGAGGGGATGATCCTGGTGAGGGCGGCGACGGCGCGGTTCTTGGCGGAGCTCGCCGTCGCTGCCCGGCTTGGGGTGGATGACCCTTGGAGGGGGGTGGCCCACGCGCCCAACCCGGTCGCCCGAGGTGTGGTGTGCGCGCGCCGATGAGGCGCGCACGCACACCCCCGTAGGGGGTGGATGAAACACCTAACTCCTCACTGAGCCGCAAGCCGTTGATCGGATTGCTGAAATGAGGAGTTAGGTGCGAAATTCGAGGAGTTAGGGACCTAACTCCTCTGTCCTCCCAAGCCATTGATTTCATGATGTTGTCTTCGGCGAGGAGTGAGGAGTTAGGCCTAACTCCTCAGGAGTGAGGTCGTCCAAGACGCCTTCCGGGTAGACCCACACCTCCGGATTTTCGACGTCCAGGCAGTTGCCGGATTGGGGGCATTTGAAGTGGCTGGGCAGGACGCGGCGGGCGCTGGTGGTCACCTCGCCGGTCTGCGGATCCACCGTTTCGACTTCGGGGCCGAAGGTCATGCCCTCCACGCAGAGGTACCCGAAGCGCGACCGAACGACGCCAAGGCCGAACTCGGTGCCGTCTCGGCGGAACTTCACGAAGCCCTTCGTGGCGAGCACGCTCAGCCGCTCGCGGATCGTGTGCTTGCTTCCGAGCCCGACCTTGTTCTCGAATTTCTCCGCCAGCTGCATGGTGGAATAGAGCCGGCCTTCAGCTGCCTCATCGAGCAGGATGCCGAGGATCACATCCTGCTTGCGCAGCCGTTCGGCATCGAGCTTGCGCCCGATGTCCTGCCTGACCAGGCGCTCGCCGCGACGATCGAATTCCACCCAGCGGCCCGCGATTTTGTCGACCAGCATCGGCTCGAGGCCGGGGCCGTTGCGGAGCTCGACATGCAACTCGCGCTCGGTCTGCTCCTCATCGGGACGGAACAGAATAGCGCCCGAGGTGTAGTAGCCGCGCAGTGCGCTGGCGCCGGAGAGCGACAGGAAGGGATCGTCCTTCACCTGCTGCTTGCTGAGCTTCTTCGTGTGGTGGGCGAGGATGATGCCCGCCTCGGGGGCGACCTGGTCGCGCAGCGCCTCGACCCGGCTCTGCAGGAAGAACATCATCGCCGCGTTGTCGTTCTCCCCTTCGCCCGCGGGCCCGCCATCGAAGAGGTTACGGATCGGGTCGATGCAGATGATGTCCGGCGGCGCATCCGGGAAAGCGGCGCGGATTGCCGCGGCCACGAGGGGCACGCCCTGATTGTCGAGCAGCATGCGCAGCTTCGGGGTGACAACGAGGGTGTTACGGGCGCGGGCCACGATCGCGGCATCGAGCCGGAGCTGCTGCAGCCGCTCGCGCAGGTAGTGGTATTGGATCTCCGCCTGGAGGTAGAACACCCGCAGCGGGCGCGGAGCCGTGAAGCGCAGGAACGGGGCGCCGGCCGCGGCGTGCACCAGTAGGCTGATCAGGAAGTCTGATTTGCCGACCTTCGGCGCGCCGCCGAGGACCAGCATCCCGCCCGGGGTCAGCAGGCGCGGCCCAATCAGGTCGTCGGGCATCGGCGAGGTGTCGTCGAGCAGCACGCCGAGGGTGTGCGCCGGGATGGTGCTCGGCGGTGGTGCTGTGGCGCGCAGCAGGGGCGGCCCGTTGCGGTCGACATGCAGCGCCCAGATGCTGTCCGCCTCGACCTTGAGGCGGTCCAGCGGCCACGCCGGGCGGAGGCAGGCGGCGTTGTATTGGCAAATCGCCTCCCAGCCCTCGTCGCCGGTGATGCGGCCCTCGTGGACCATGCGGACGAAGTGACCGATGGCCGCGCTGGCGCCCTGGAAGCGGGTCCAGGCGTCCTGAGCGCCTTCCCGCACTGGCGTGGTCAGGACCGCATCCAGACCGGGACGGTTGGCGCCAGGGGCGGCGGGCGCCTCCAGGCCGGGCATGGTGGGCATGGCGGCGACGGCCGCGGCGAAGTCGGGGAGCTCAACCTCGACCCTGGGGTGGTGCTCCCGGATCGTGACGCGCCGCTGCACGCCATGCTTCTGGTGGACCGTGCCTGGCACCCGGATCGGCTGGTGCGCGGAGCGGAAGTGAAGGTCGCCGCCAACCTTCTCCGCGATCTCCCCGCGCAGCGCGCAGACCCGCGCCAGATCCTCACCCTCGGCCGCCTCGGTGAGCCGCCACCAGGCGTGCAGCTTGGCGGCACCCGCGGGGGTGCGGCCGCCGCTCTCGACCAGCAGGGTCGGCGTGCCGAGGTGGTGGACGAGGTGCGCCAGCTTGGTGGCGATGTCGCCAGCGTCGAGGTCCACCACCACCGTCTGCATCTGCAGCACATGCTCGGCGCGGGCCTGGCCCTGCTCGGCGACGGTGCCGGGGATGACATAGACGGCGCTGCCTTCGCGCGCGGCCCAGGTCGCATAGGCGCTGAGCGATGCGGCGGCGTGGCGGTCGGCCGGCACCCAGATGTTGTGCGGCTTGGTGTCGAGGCCCTGGCCCTGGTCGACGAAGCCGCGGACCGGGATCAGCCCATCGCAATAGCCGAAGACCACGTCGAGGAAGGCGGCGATCTGCTCGATGTCCGGCGCGAGGTAGCCGCAAGCAGGCAGCGTCGACTCCCCATCGCTGGGAAGTCGATCGACGGCGATCTGCCCACCGCTGGGAATCTCGCCCGCGCTATCGTCCGGCAGCGGCACGGCATCGTTGAAGTCGCCCCATGCGGTCATGCAGGCTGCGCCCAGCAGCGCTTGGCCCAGGGGCAGAAGCGGCACTCGAAATGGTCGGCCTGGGCGGCAACGCGGGGGAGTAGTTCGCCAGCATCCGTCGCGACCAGGATGCGCACGGCCCGATCCGACATGCGCTGCGCCAGCTCGGCGTTGAACGGCACCAGCTCGTGGTGCAGCTCCGCGGTGTCCTTGTTGATGGCGGTGAAGAGCGCCGGGTTGTCCGCCACGCCAGGAACGCTGGCGTCCATGTAGGCCTGGTAGACCGCGATCTGCGCCGCGTAGATCGGCTTGGCTGCCGCGACGCCCTTGCTCGACGTCTCGCGCCAGGCCTTGGCGTTCATGGTCTTGCATTCCCACAGCGCCGGGAACGCCATGCCAGGGATGGTCGGGCCGCCGGCGAAGACGCCGTCCACATGGCCGCGGATGCGACCGCCGGCGACCGAGAAGCCGAACTGCTCGCCATGCTCGCCACCACCGCGGCGGGTGTAGAGATCGAAGCCGGCACCCCGGAGCCAGGCGACGGCAACGTCCTCCAGCGCGTGGCCGATCCCAAAGATGCGCAGCAGCCGTCCGTCGAAGTCGGCGCCCTCGTCCTTCGGGGCCTTCACGAACTCGAACTGCAGCGCCCGCTCGCAGGCATGGCCGAGGCGGGAGCCGCCCAGGTAGCTGCGCGGCGGCGCTGCCTGATTGGAGGCGACCAGCGCCGCGTCGATGGCGGCATTCACATGCGTTGAGGTCTGGCTGCGGCTGTTGAAGTCGAGCATCAGAAGGGCACCTCCGCCGCCGCATCATGCCGGGCGATCGCCTGCATCGCCTCCTGGAAGCCGCCGACGGCGACCTCGATCAGGGTGAGCACCTGCGCCTCGCTCAGCTCCTGGAAGCGGGTGCCCCAGCCGATCTCGGCCATCGTCTCCGCGACACGGCGCATGGCGGCGCGCATCGCGGCCTTCTCCTGCTCGGTGAGGTCAACCATGGCGGACGACCTCCCCGCCAAGCGCGACCAGAAGCTCTGGCAGGCGATGCAGCAGAAGCAGACCGAGGGCCGCGGCCTCTTCCGCGGCGCCGGGTCGAACCAGCCAAAGCCACGCGCCGGGCG
>JBEQBS010000189.1:0-6334 GCA_041639675.1 Rubritepida sp.
GGTGTCCACCCCCGGCAGGGCGGCCAGGCGGCGCGCCTCCTCCGGCAGCGCCGCCCCGGCCTGGCTGCCCAGGGAAAGCGGGTTGCGCCCGCCCGTCTCGGCCAGGCGCAGCCCCTGGGCCAGGGCGGCATCGGCGGCCAGCCGCCCCAGGCCGATGCCGTTCGCCAGGATGGCCACGCGGTCGCCCTCGCCACGCGGCTTGGCGCGGGCCAGGGTCTCGGCGGCGGCCAGCAGCTCCTCCAGCCCCGCGGCGTGCAGGATGCCGGCGCGGCGCATCACCGCGTCCATCGCCGCATCGGCCAGGCCGGAGGGATCGTCCAGCCGCCCGCCGGGGCGGATGGCCAGCACCGGGCGGGTGCGCGCCACCGCGCGGGCCGCCGAGACGAAGAGGCGCCGCTGCTTGATGCGCCGCAGCTCCAGCAGCACCAGGGCGGTGCGGGCGTCGCGCGCCAGCCAGTCCAGCCCCGCCGCGAAGCCGATGTCGTCATTCGCGCCGATGCCGATGACGTGGGAGAAGCCCAGCCCCTCGGCCTCCGCCCAGTCCAGCACGGCGCGGGCGATGGCGGAGGATTGCGCCATCAGCGCCAGCTTCCCCGCGCGGATGGGGATGTGCGACAGCGTGGCGTTCAACCCCAGATGCGGGATGGCCAGGCCGAAGGAACGCTCGCCCAGGGCACGCAGCCCGGCCGCCTGGGCCATGGCCAGCAGGCCGGGCGCGGCATTGGGCACCACCACCGCATGGCAGCCGCCGGCGGCGATGCCGCGCAGGGCTTCCCCTTGGGCATCGGGGGCGACGCAGAGCACGGTGACATCCGGCGGCGCGGGCGGCGCGCCGTCCAGCGTCAGCACCCCCTGGAAGCCCCCGCCCTCCAGGTTGCGGCGCAGGATGGCCGATTCGGGCAGGGCGGGGTCGGCCAGCAGGCGCACTGCCTTCGGGCGGAACAGGGCCGAATCGCGGAAGCCCGCGCCTGGCCGGCCGGTGAGGATCAGGGACATGGCGGCAGGATAACGGCGGTTTGCCCGTTGCGCTTCCCGCGCGCAGCATGGGCCCCATGCCGAACGACCCCCGCCTGGACCCCGAGATGGCCGCCTTCACCGCGATGATGGAGGCGCGCATGCAGCCCATCGCCCTGCCCGCCGCGCCGCGCGCCGCGCCCTTCGAGCCGCTGCGCCGGCTGAATGACGGCCCGCAGGAGGCGCTGAGCGAGGGCGGGCCGGTGATGGCGGAAAGCCGCGACATCTGGTGGCCCATCCGCGGCCGGCGGACCCTGGTGCGGCTGCACCGCCCGGTGGCCGGCGGCGCGCTGCCTGTGCTGCTGTACTTCCACGGCGGCGGCTGGGTCTGGGGTTCGCTGGACACGCATGACCGGCTGATGCGCGCCTATGCCGCCGCCGCCGGCTGCGCCGTGCTGGGGCTGGACTACGCGCTCTCGCCCGAGGCGGTCTTTCCCCAGGCGCTGGAGGAATGCGCGGCCGCCTTGCGCCTCCTCGCCGAGCGCGGCGCCGAATGGGGGCTGGATGGCACGCGCATCGCCCTGGGCGGGGACAGCGCCGGGGCCAACCTGGCCGCCGCCACCGCCCTGCTGAACGCCGAGGCCGCGGCGCCCGTGCCGCTGCGCGGCCTGCTGCTGAACTACGGCGTCTTCGACCATGACCTGGCCACGCCGTCCTACCGCGAATTCGCCCAGGGCTACGGGCTGACGCTGGAGAAGATGCGCTTCTACTGGGACGCCTATTGCCCCGACCCGGTGGCGCGGCTCTCGCCGCTGGCCTCGCCGCTGCGCGGGGATCTCTCGGTGCTGCCGCCCACCCTGCTGCACATCGCCGAGCTGGACGTGCTGGCCAGCGAGAACCATGCCTTCGCCGAGAAGCTGCGCCAAGCCGGCGTGAAGCTGGAGCTGGAGGTGTTCCCCGGCACCGTCCACGGCTTCCTGCGCGCCCAGGGCCGCGTGGGCGCCACCGACCGCGCCACCGCCGCGGGCGCATCCTGGCTGGCGGCGCGGCTGGCCTGAGCGGCGCTTCGCTGGCAGGCTGCGGGCAAAGGAGAGACGCCCGATGAACCTGTCCCGCATGCTGGACGCGCGCGCCGCCGCCGGGAGGCCCATCACGGTGGGGGTGATCGGCGCCGGCAAGTTCGGCTCGATGTTCCTGGCCATGGCGGTGCGCCGGCCCGGCGTGCATGTCGCCATCATCGCCGACCTGTCGCCGGGGCGCGCGCGGGCCAACCTGGAGCGCATCGGCTGGGAGCCCGACCGCGCCACCGCCGCCAGCCTGGACGCCGCGCTGGCCGGCGGCGGCACCTTCGTGACGGAGGATGCGGCGGCGGTGAACGACCCGCGCATCGAGGTGGTGGTGGAAAGCACCGGCAACCCGGCGGCCGGCATCCGCCACGCCCTGGCCGCCATCGCCGCGCGGCAGCACGTGGTGATGGTGAATGTGGAGGCCGACGTGCTGGCCGGCCCCGCCCTGGCGGCGCGGGCGGCGAAGGCCGGCGTCGTCGTCTCCATGGCCTATGGCGACCAGCCGGCCCTGGTCTGCGAGCTGGTGGACACCATCCGCGCCATGGGCCTGCCGGTGGTGGCGGCCGGCAAGGGCACCAAATACCTGCCGCGCTTCCACGAAAGCACGCCCGACACCGTCTGGGGCTTCTACGGCCTCTCGCCCGAGGATGCGGCGAAGGGCGGCATGAACCCGCAGATGTTCAACTCCTTCCTCGACGGCACCAAGAGCGGCATCGAGATGGCCGCCATCGCCAATGCCACGGGGCTGGAGCCGCCGGAGGACGGGCTGATGTTCCCGCCCTGCGGCGTGCAGGACCTGCCGCACCTGCTGCGCCCCGCCAGCGAGGGCGGCATCCTGCCGCGCAAGGGCGTGGTGGAGGTGATCTCCTCGCTGGAGCGCGATTCGCGCCCCGTCGCGGGCGACCTGCGCTGGGGCGTCTATGCCACCTTCGAGGGCGAGACCGACTACATCCGCCGCTGCTTCGGCGAATACGGCGTGCGCACCGACGACACCGGGCGCTACGCCGCGCTGTGGCGGCCCTACCACTTGATCGGGCTGGAGCTGGCCGTCTCCGTGGCCTCCGTGGCGCTGCGGCGCGAGCCCACGGGGTGCTCGCTGGAATGGCGCGGTGACGTGGCCGCCACCGCCAAGCGCGACCTGAAGGCCGGCGAGATCCTGGATGGCGAGGGCGGGGCGATGGTCTGGGGCAAGTGCATCCCGGCCTCGCGCGCACTGCGGGAGGATGCGCTGCCCATCGGCCTGGCGCATGGGGTGCGGCTGCTGCGCGACGTGCCGAAGGGCGCATCGCTGACCAAGGCCGATGTGGAACTGGACGAGGCGAGCGAGGCGGTGACGCTGCGGCGCGAGATGGAGGCGATGGGCGCATGAGGGGCTCGCTGTTCGACCTCTCCGGCAAGGTCGCCATCGTCACCGGCGGCTCGCGCGGGATCGGCCGCGCCATCTGCGAACGCCTGGCCGAGCATGGGGCGAAGGTGGTGGTCAGCTCCCGCAAGGCCGATGCCTGTCAGGAGGTGGTGGACGCCATCACCGCGAAGGGCGGCACCGCCATGGCCGTGGCCTGCAACATCGGCCGCAAGCCTGAGCTGCAGGCGCTGGTGGACGCCACGGTCGCCGCCTGGGGCCAGGTGGACATCCTGGTCTGCAACGCCGCGGTGAACCCGTATTTCGGCCCCTCCCAGGACATCCCGGACGAGGCCTATGACCGCATCATGAACTCCAACGTGCGGTCCAACCTCTGGCTGTGCCAGATGGCGATCCCGGGCATGGCGGAGCGCGGCGGCGGCTCCGTCATCATCGTATCGTCCATCGGCGGCTTTCGGGGTTCGCCGCGGCTGGGGATCTACGGCGTCTCCAAGGCGGCCGACATGCAGCTGGCGCGCGCGCTGGCGGTGGAATGGGGGCCGCGCGGGGTGCGGGTGAACAGCATCGCGCCCGGCCTGGTGCGCACCGACTTCGCCCGCGCCTTGTGGGAAGACCCGGTGAACCTGCGCAAGCGCACCCGCGACACGCCGCTGCTGCGCATCGGCGAGCCGGACGAGATCGCCGGCGCCGCGGTCTTCCTGGCCAGCAAGGCGAGCGGCTTCATGACCGGGCAGAGCATGGTGATTGATGGCGGCGTGCTGGCGGGGCCGCCGCTGGTGGAGGAGTGAAACCGGCCGCCGCCGCCCTGACGTGAGCGGGGCACACCCCAGGCGGACCACCCTCCGCACGCCCCCGTTCCGGCGGGGGTCGCCCGGTGCGATGCCCCGCAAGGCAGCGCGCCGGTGGCGGTTCGGGCCGTCCGCCGCGGGCACGCGCAGGGCGCGGCGGCGGCCGGAAGGGCAAGGCAGATGGGGCGCAGGGGCGCCGCCTTGCAGCGCGCATCCCGCAGGGCGGGTTGCGCGCCGCGCATGGGCTCAGCCGCCCAGGTTCTCGCTGATGTAGGGCGGCAGGTGGAAGGCGCCGACATGGATCTCCGGCGTCCAGTAGCGCGTCTTCCCGGCGATGCCGGCGGCCTCGGCGCGCGCGCGGATCGTCGCGGCGTCATGCTGGCGCAGCGACGCATCCTTGGCCGCCCAGCCCAGCGTCATGAAGCCGCCGACATAGGTCGGCACCGCCGCCACATAGGCCCAGGTATCGGCGAAGGACTTGGCGCGGCGCAGGTTGGTGTCGCGCAGCTCCTCGGCCTGCATGAAGGGCACGCCGCACTGGTTGACGATCAGGCCCTTGTCGCTCAGCAGCCGCGCGGCATTGGCGTAGAATTCCTCGGTGAACAGCACCTCGCCGACGCCGATGGGGTCGGTCGAATCCACGATCACCACGTCGAAGGAGCCGGCCGGGGCGGTGCGGACATAGTCAATGCCGTCGCCCACGATCACCTCGGCGCGCGGGTCGGTCCAGGCGTCGCCGCCGATGCCGGGCAGGAATTCCTTGGCGAGGCGGATCACCTCGCCGTCAATCTCCACCTTCACCGCCTTCTCGACGGTGCGGTGCTCCAGCACGCGCCGCAGCACGCCGCCATCGCCGGCGCCGATGATGAGGACGCGCTTCGCATCGCCATGCGCCAGCAGCGGCACGTGGGTCAGCATCTCCTGGTAGACGAACTCGTCGCGCTCGGTGATCTGCACCACGCCATCCAGCAGCATGACGCGGCCATGGCTCTCGCTCTCGAAGACCATGATGTCCTGGAAGTCGCTCTTCACCCGCGCCAGCTCGCGCGTCACGCGGAAGCGCTGGCCCCATTCGGCGTAGAGCGTCTCGTTCACCCAGGAATCGGTGGTCATGGAACTGTCTCCGTCACGTGTCATGAAAAAGGGCCGGGCGCTGCCGCCCGGCCCCATCTCCAGCCTTTCCGGCCGGATCAGCCGATCAGGCCGCGCTTGTGCTCGGCCAGCTGCACGCGCTCGGCCAGGAAGCCGCGCTTGAGGTGCGGGACGGCCTTGTAGGGGTCGCAATCGCCGCAGACGAAGATGTCCAGTGCGGCGTAGTCACGCTCCGGCCAAGTGTGGATGGAGACGTGGCTCTCGGCCAGCACCAGCACGCCCGAGACGCCGCCATTGGGCGAGAAGTGGTGGAAGTGCCCATGCAGGATGGTGGCGCCGGTGGCGATCGCCGCCTCGCGCAGCACGGCGTCAATATGCGCCGGGTCATCCAGGTTGGTGGCGCCCCAGAGGTCCACGATCAGGTGCGTGCCGGCGTAGCGCACGCCGTTGCGCTCCACGAAGTAGTCCTTCTGCTCCCCGTGGGAGACGGTGGTGGTGGCGTCGGTCGCGAGCGCGTCCTCCAGCCGAACGAGCGTGTCCATCGCGGGCAAACCCTTTCATTCAGGAAGAAGACCGGGTCCAACGGCTGTGCGGCCACCGCGGCCGTCGGTTCGTGTGGAGGTCAACGGAGGGGGCATATGGGGCAGGCACCCCCGGGGGTCAAATGAAAATGTGCCCCCTCGCCCCGAAAAAAACGCGGACCTCCCCCCTGGGCGGCGCGCGACTCATCCGGTGGGCAGGGCGGCGGTCCGCAAGGGCTCCCGCCATTGGCCCAATCCCCGGAAGAGATTCAGTTCCCTGGCCATCCGGGGAAGGTCGGCCAGGCCGCGCACTGGGTCGGCGGTCAGCGCCTCGAAGCCCTGGGCCAGCGGGCCGGCGGTGAAGCGGCCGCCATGGGAGGCGCGCAGGGCAGCGATGCCGCGCTCATCCCCGGCCAGGGCCAGCAGCGCCGCCTGGCGCAGCGCCACGCGCTGGGCGCCTTCCGGCAGCGCGCCGGCGGCAGGCGTCAGCGCCGCGAGGTGCCGGCCCAGCGCGGCGGCGGCGGCCGGGAAATCCCGCGCCTCGGCCTG
>JBEQBS010000190.1:0-6356 GCA_041639675.1 Rubritepida sp.
GATCAGTGCGCCGCACGGCGCTGCCGGCGGCGAGGCCCATGCGCATGGCGAGCAGGAGTTCTGCCGCGGCCCAGCCGGAGGCGCCCATCTCGCGGGCGGTGGCGAGCGCGGCCGGCATGTCGAGATCGAGGCCGGTCATCGTCGCCGCGGCGCAGGTGGTGCCGGCAGCCCAGGCTGCGGCGCCTTCGACGCTGGCGGGCGCGTGGGCGGCGTAGGGGCAGGAAAGACCGCAGTGCCGATCGAGCGCCGCGCAGCCGCGGCAGTAGTCAGGGCCCTGGCCGAAGTGCCACTCGGCCCGGGCCCTCAGCCGTTTCCCTCCAGGGCCACGGCGGCGACGGGGCCGGTGGCACGGTCCCAGAAGGCGGCGGCCATCTCGTCCATGTCCATGAGGCGCTCGACCGCCTCGGGCGAGAGGGGCAGCGGCTTGCCGACGGCGTCGCCGACGCCCTCCCAGGCGGTGACGACATGGCGGGCGAGCGCCTTGACCAGGAAGGCGAAGGCGAGGCCGCGCGCCATGTCGGGGTCGAGGTCTTCGGACGCGGCCCGCAGCGCGCCGAGGCGACGGGCGGAGCCGGCCTGGGCCGCGGCCATGACGGCGGTGGTGACGGGGCGGATTTCCACGCGCACGCCGCGCGGCAGGTCGAGCCAGTACGGCTCGACTGGGAGGTCGAGGGTGAGCATGCGGTTGGGCCTTCCGTATGGGTCTGATGAGCCTGACGCTCAGGATGCGGAGCGACGGGGGCTGCGCTTGGAGATGACCGATAAACCGTGACGCTCGCGTACTTCGCGTTGCGTCGGAAGCAGCTAGCGTCCGATCGTCAGGGCAGGGCCGATTGAATGGACGAATACGTAAAATTGGCCAAGCGAGCGACAGACGCGTTCGTGGTCTTGAGCAAGATGCGGACCCTGGCATTAAAGACATGGCAGGACATGGAGGAGTCCCAGGTCGAGGGGCCGCCTGCGGTTAAGGAAGCCATGCAGGCTTATCATGAAAGTCTGATCACCTTGGTCCCAGAGGTCAAAGGCAATAGCAATCTTGGCCGGCATATCCATTTCAATTGCCGGGGAGACTACTGGGACATCATCAACTTCGACATTCCGATCATCGAAGGAGCCATCCAGAAGCTTCTCTCAGTTCCACCTCCGGAAAGTGACAAGCGTTTTGGCTTCGATGACCTCCTGCACGTCAAGGTGCGGGACACGGCTCTGCCGCTGTACCGCGACGGACATATGAAGGAGGCGGTAGTCCGGGCTTACGAGGAGGTCTTCATTGAAATCCGTCGAAAGACGGGTAGGCCAGAAGACGGTGCAAAACTGATCAACGAGGCGCTCAAACCTGAAAAGCCACTCTTGATCATCAAGGATTTAGAGACTGAGACCGGGTTGAGCAGGCAGAAGGGCTACATGGAACTACTCCGAGGAGCCTATCAGGCATTCCGGAATGTACTCGCGCATCCCGATCCAGAGCTTCGCGTTTCGGCCCAATCCGCCGCCCGGCACCTCATCTTCGCATCGATCTTGATGCGCGCCATCGTTGAGGCGAAGAAACCAACCTGATTGTTCTGGCTCGATCTACGCTCACGCATACTCGGTCCCCGCCTGCTGGTTCCGCAGCACCGCGGTCATCATCCGCGTCGCCGTCGCGTTGAAGGCGGCCCTGAAATCGAAGCTGGCCTCCACCCCAGCCGGCCCTTCGATCGGGGTCTTGGCCAGCGCCAGATAGACCTCGTGGAGCGTGATGGTGAGGCTGCGGTTCGCATCGACGGTGAAGGCCAGCGCGAATTCCGCCGAGGTGCCGGCCTGCGCCTGCGCCAGCAGCGTGGTGTTCTCGAAGCGCACGGTGATCTGGCCGGTGCAGCGCGCGATGCCGGGATCCACGCCCTCGACCCGGCGGTCTGCACGGATGGTGCGGACCGCCTCCATGCCGTTCGCATAAGTGAGCCGCGCGCCAGTGACCTGCGCCAGCGCCGACCCGCTCCGCGTGATGCTGCCCTGTGCCTTGTTGAAGGCGGTGTAGGCCGCGCTGGTCGGCGTGCCGCCGGAGGTCGCGCCGGTGCGCACCGAGCCCTGGCCAAGCAACCCGAACGTCGCGGTGGCCGCACCGGTCGGCGTGAAGTCCAGCTCCAACGTGTCGGCGCGCACGCCGGTGCACACGTCAAAGGACGGCACGTCCGGGTAGCCGATCTCCATCGCGTTGCTGGGCAGCGCGGCCGCGCCCGAGCCGAAGGTGTGGATGAAGTTGGTCGTGCCCGTGGTGGTCGGCGCGCCGAGCAGCAGCCGCAGCCAGTGCCCGATGTTGATCAGGTCGACTGGCACGACTGCCTGACCGGCGACCGTGACCGTATCCAGGAAGGGCGCGGCCGGATCGCGATTGCTGCCCACACCGATGACGTCGGCATCCAGCAGCGGCTGCTCTGCGCCGAGGTCGCAGGACAGGAAAGGCATGCGCCGCCAGTTGCTGCCGGGCGCGGTGCCATAGGTGGTTTCGGGCAGCATGAGCAGGCGGCAATTCGCGCCGATGGCACGGGGCATGGGCTTTCTCCTGGAGGGGGATCAGGCCAGCGGCGAGCCGGCGACGGTGAACCAGAGGGTGATGGGGACGGCGGCAGCGCGGGCCGCGGCCGCGCCTTCGAACTCGACATCTTCGAAGGACGCGCCGCCGGGCTGAGACCATTCCACAGCGCCAGCGAGGGTGCGGTTGGCGGAAATGGCCGCGGCGACATCGATCAGCAGCGCGTCGAGCAAGGCGTTGCGCGCAGCGGGTGTGGCGCCGGCCACGGTGATCTCGACCTCGGCGCGATGCTCGATCTGCCAGGCCAGCGGGGAGAGGATGGCGGTCTCCTCCACCGTCTCGCCATCGCGCAGGATGACGAGCCCACCCGGCGGCAGGCGCTGCGGCGTGGTCTCGCCGCGCAGCACGATCGGCGGTGGGCTCCTGCTCGCCAGCGAAGTGGTGAGGCGGCTGTGCAGCGCGGCCAGCGCGTTCTCGCGCATGCTCATGCTGCCCGCCTCCCAGCCTCACGCTCCCAGGCCTGCACAAAGCGCCCAGGCAGCCGGCGCAGCCCGCGCTCGGCCGCACCCTTCACGTCGAGCCGCTTGCGCAGCGCCACCTGCGGCAGCAGCAGGAACATCGGCACCATGCCGCGCTCCAGCATGCCGCGCGCCCAGGCCTCACGGCCCTTGCGGTTGCCGGTGCCGATCTCGGTCAGGCCGCCGGCGACGAGACGCGTCCGCCGACGCCGCCCGGTCTGCTCGCCCTGGCGCAGCGGCAGGCACCAAACGAAGCCCCGCCCGGACTTGAACGGCCGCAGGAAGGCCTGACCCGACGCCACCATCTGCGCGGGCGTGACGCGCGGCTTGGCACCACGGTGCCCTCCCTGCCGGTTGAGGCTGGTCGGGATCGCGAGGAACTTCCGCCCGCCCTTGGCGCGAATGACGGCCCCACGCTCGAAGGCGTCGATGACGTTGGGCACCTTGGTCCACACCAGCCCCGCCGGCCGCAGCGACTGGCCCGAGCGGGGGAACACCTGCGAGCGCCAGGCATTGGCGATGCCGCGCGCGTTGCCGCCGAGCGCATCCGTCACCTGCCGGCGCAGCTCCGCCTTAACCTGCTCGGTCTCGGCGCGGATTGCCTGCATGGCGGCGCGCTCGCCGGCGCGCACCTCCGCCGCGAGGACTTGGCGCAGGTCGCCGATGATGGTGGCGGTGAGGCGCATCAGCCGTCGCGATCATCGCGGCGGCGATGGCCGATCTCGGTCTCCATCAGGGTGGAGAGCCGCTCCAGCAGCACGCGCACCTGCTCGAGGCGGCTGTCCACACGCCAGACCAGCAGCAGGATGGCGACGAGGCCAGCGCCGTTCTCGGCGATCTGGAGGATCTGAGGGAGGTCCATGGGTGGCTCCTATCGCTGGCAGAGGACGCGCCAGGCGGTGCCGGTGGCGTCGCGAGTGGCGGAGGTGACGGTGAGGAGGTCGGGGCCGATGGTGAGGGTGTCGCCGGCCGCGAGGGTGAGCAGTGCCGCGATGGGCACCAAGAGGATGTCGGTCGCGGCGATGATCTCGGTCGCGAAGGCGTCGGCCACGCGGTCGGGGGAGGAGCGCAGCACGCGGATGGCGATGGGTGCGCCGGTGCCGCCCTGTCGGTAGACGGCCTCTACGCCGAGGTTCGGGTCGGCTACCAGCGCGGCCATCGCCGCGGCGAAGGCGCTCACGCCGGGTGGCTCCGCCGATCAAGCTCGAAATGAGGCCCATCGCGAAAGGAGGCCCAGTCGCCACCCCAGGTGATCGGCACGCCGAGCTCCTTCGCCGCGGCCTTCATCGCCGCGCCGATCTGCTCGTAGAGTGGCCAGTCCCAGCGGACCTCGCCCTGCTCGACACCCCCATCACCGTCATCCAGCCAATAGGCGAGATCCACGGCATGGCCTGTGAGATGCCGGCTGTTCATGGTGCGCGAGGCGCCGATGGCGACGAGCTGTGCCTGGCGCTCGCGCGTGCGCAGCCCCTCCGTCACGATGAAGGGCACGGCTTGGCGCGCGCGCTCAACCACGCGCACCAGGTCGCGATGCACGCCCTGCAAGCGCTCGCGATCGCGCGGCAGAAGGGTCGCCATCACGCCCCCGACGCCGGCACGCGGGCCAGCATGGTGCGGACGGTGGTGTCGGCAGCGAGCGCCGCGGCGGTGGCGATGCCGACCTGGAAATTGCCGGTGGCGGTGGTGGTGAGGCGCCGGTTGGCATTGTCCCAGAACAGCCGCGCGCCGGCGGTGATGGCGAGCGCCGGTTCCTTGGCGAGTTCGAACTCGCCGCGGGTCTCGCACTCGACGAGGGCGTTCTGGGCAGCGTCCATGGCGGCCACGCCAAAGAAGGCACCGACCAGCATGCCCTGGCCGGAGAGGATGCCGCCGGCATAGGGGACCGGCATGGGGACGGAGCGGGCGTCGGGGCGGATGCAGTTGCGCATGGGGATGGGTCTCCAGATGCGCGAAAGGCGCCGCCCGGGATTCCGGTGGCGCCTTTCGCGGGATGGTCAGGAAGGAGGGAGGGCGATCAGGTGCCCGGGTTGAAGTAGCCACCGCGCCAGTCGATGGCACCGACGCCGAAATCGAAGATCACGCTGACCTCGATGCCATCCACGCCCTGGACGGGCCCGGTGGTGACCTGCGGCCCCTCGGCGCCGTTGAGGTAGCCGTAGACGTAGACGGGCGCGGCGCTGGGCTCCGCGAACAGGTACCAGCGGTTCGCCTGCACCAGCGGCTCGACCACCGGCTGCACGAAGGACGCAAACACGTTCTCCTGCGTGACCTGGTTGGCAGCGACCGGCACGGTGAGCTGGCGCGCTGGGAGTTCGAGGCTCGGCCCGACCAGCAGCCGCATCTGCGCGCCGACGGCGATGGGCAGGCCGTCGAGGGTTCGCTGGCGCATCACCGCAGCACGCCCCTGGGCGAGGGAGCCGAGGTCGAGCGCGGAACCGGCCGAGGCCTTGTTGGCGCGCGCGGCGGCGGTGCCGAACACCGCCGCGTTGCCGGTGGTGAGCGTGGGGCCATCGCCATTGGCCGAGTTCAGCAGGCCATAGGCGGTGGCGTTCTCGAAGTCGGCGACGCGCCGGCCGATGGCAGCGGCGAAGTCGGTGAAGGCGCCGAGGTCGTCGTTCACCAGCATGGGCCGCGTGACGCGGATGCGCCGCGCGAAGGTCTGCAGCAGGACGATCTCCTGGCTCTCCGACATGGTGCCGGCCTGGATCTCGCCGTTCTCCATCAGCGGCAGCAGGGTCGGGAAGTCGCCCACGCGCAGATGCCGGTGCGGCTTGAAGTCGCGGAAGTCGCGCCGGAGGAAGATCTGGCGATAGGTCGGCTGCGCGGGCGCGTAGGCGGCGAGCAGCATCTTGTTCGCCGCGGCCGAGAGCAGCGCCGGGAAGTCGGAGCTGGTGTGGAAGGCGCGTTCGGCGAGGAGCGTGGGGTTGCGCGGCACCTGGCGCTCGCCCTTGAGGCGGAGCAGCTCGCCGATCATGTCGGAGGGGCGCCAGCCCAGGAACTCGGTGTGGCGGCCGGAGCCACCGGCGGGCGGCTGGTAGCCGGGCATGGAGCGCACGGCGAGCGCCTCGGCCATGGCGTCGCGGATGGCGGCGGGGTCGTCATAGCCGGGGCCGCTCTCCGGCCGTGCCGGGAGGGACGGCTTGGGTGCGGCGGCGACCATGGCGTCGAAAAGCGCGCGGCGAACCTGGTCGGCGGACCAGCCGCGCTCGACGGCCTCGGCGCGGAGGGTGGTGGCGCGGTCGGCGGGGACCAGGGCGCGGGCGGCGTCCACGGCGCTGTCGATGCCGCTGATGCGCTCGCGCTCGGCGCGGCTGGCCTCGGCACGG
>JBEQBS010000191.1:0-6345 GCA_041639675.1 Rubritepida sp.
GAAACTGCTCGGCGCACTTGGAATACTGGTGATGGGCCTGCTCGCCGCCTTCGTGATCGCCAACTGGAGCGTGCTGGTCATGCCGGTCGAGGTGTCGCTGCTGGTGGCGACGATCAATGCACCGGCCGGCATCATCCTGCTCGGTGCCACGACCTTGCTGCTGCCCCTGCTGCGCGCCCGCCGCGCCGCCGCGCGCGGCGCCGACCGCCTGCGGGACCTCTCGCTGCGCCGCCTGGTGCTGCTGGCCTTCGCCACGCTGGCGGCGCTGCTGGCCCTGCTGGCCTCCCTGGAGCGCTTCGGGTGAGCGCGCTGCTGACCCAGGCCCTCCATGCCGCGCTGGTGGTGCTGCTGGCACCGCTGCTGCTGGGCTGGGTGCGCTGGGTGAAGGCGCGGCTGCTTGGGCGGCGCGGCGCCTCGCCCCTGCAGCCCTGGCGCGACCTCCGCAAGCTGCTGCGCAAGCGCCCCCTGGTGGCGGAGCACGCGACCGTGCTGACCCGCGCCACCCCCTACGCCGCCCTGGCGGCGACGCTGCTGGCGGCGCTGCTGGTGCCGGGCCTGGCCGCCGGCATGGCGCTGGCGCCGCTGGCGGACCTCCTCTTCCTCGTCGCGCTCTTCGCGGTGGCCCGGGTGGCGCTGGCCCTGGCCGGCTGGGATGCCGGCAATGGCTTCGGCGCCATGGGCGCGGGGCGCGAGATGGCCTTCGCCCCCTTCGCCGAATCGGCGCTGCTGGTGGCGCTGCTGTCGCTGGCGCTGCTGGCCGGCGGCACCAACCTGGACGCCATGGCCAGCCTGTTCCGCGAGGGCGGGCAGGGGCTGCGCGTCTCCCTGCTGTTTGCCCTGCTGGCGCTGCTGGCGGTGGCCATCGCCGAGAATGCCCGCATCCCGGTGGACAACCCCGCCACCCACCTGGAGCTGACCATGGTGCATGAGGCGATGATCCTCGAAGCCTCCGGCCGCCACCTGGCGCTGTGGGAGATGGGGGCGGCGCTGAAGCTGCTGGCCTGGATGGCGCTGCTCCTCGCCATCTTCCTGCCCGCCGGCATGGCCCCGGCCGGCGCCGGGCCGCTGGCCTGGGGCTGGGGCGCGCTGGCCTGGGTGGCGAAGCTGGCGCTGCTCGGCGCGGCGCTGGCGGTGTTCGAGAGCGCCATCGCCAAGATGCGCGTCTTCCGCGTGCCGGAATTCCTGGGCGGGGCGCTGCTGCTGGCGCTGCTGGCGGCG
The DNA here is from genome assembly GCA_041639675.1 of Rubritepida sp. Classification (GTDB taxonomy): domain Bacteria; phylum Pseudomonadota; class Alphaproteobacteria; order Acetobacterales; family Acetobacteraceae; genus Roseococcus. The sequence goes on from JBEQBS010000191.1 coordinate 1,219, forward strand.
GCGCTGCTCTTCGTCTCCACGGGGCTGGCCTGATGCGCCACCGGTTCAGCCCGCCGCGCCTCGCGGCGCCCCGACCACCGGAGGCGTAGATGGTCTTCGGCCAGCTTCCCTACGACGTCGCGCACCTGCTGGGCGGGCTGATGCTGCTCTGCGCCTTCGCCCTGCTGGCGCAGCGGCGGCTGGAGGCGGTGGTGAAGGCGCTGGCCGCCCAGGGCGTCGTGCTGGGCCTCGCCGCGCTGTGGCAGGGCTGGGTGCAGGCGGCGCCGCAGCTCTACCTCACCGGCCTCATCGCCATCGCCGCCAAGGGGGTGCTGATCCCGCTGGTGCTGGGGCGGATGCTGCGCGCCCTGCCGCCCGGGGCCCGGCAGGAGGATGCGCCGGTCGCGCCCTCGCTGCTGCTGGCGCTTGTGCTGGTGGGCCTCGCCCTGCTGGTGGCGCTGCCCATCACCGCCGGTAGCCGGGCCCTGCTGCGGATGGACCTCGCCATCGCGCTCTCCCTCCTGCTGCTGGGGCTGGTGATGATGGGCACGCGGCGGCTGGCGCTTTCCCAGGTGGCGGGGCTGATGGCGGTGGAGAACGGCGTGCTGCTGGCCGCCATCGGCGTCGCCGGCATGCCCTTCCTGGTGGAGATCAGCACCGCCGGGCTGGTGCTGACGGTGGGGTTGCTGGCCGGGGTGCTGGCCCGCGGCATCCAGGGCCACGACACCGGCCTGCTCGACCGGCACCGGGGGGGCTGAGATGGCGCTCGCCCTCGTCCTGCTGCCCGCCGGCGCCGCGCTGCTGCTGGCCGCGTGGCCCGGCCGCGCGCCGCTGCTGAACATCGCCGCTTCCGCGCTGACGCTGATCCTGGCGGTGGCGCTGGCCATGCAGGGGCCGGGCGGGGATGGCTGGCTGCGCGCCGATGCGCTGAACCTGCCGCTGGTGCTGCTGGCCGCGGTGGTGGGCCTTTCCACCGCCGTCTTCTCCTTCGCCGATGTGCGGGGCGAGGGGTTCGACCCCGCGCAGTCGCGCCTGTACCACGCCGCCTTCCAGGGCTTCTGCGCCGCCAACATGCTGGCGCTGCTGAGCGACAACCTCGGCCTGATGTGGGTGGCGATCGAGGCCGCGACGCTGCTCTGCGTGCTGATGGTGGGGCTGCGCCGCACGCCGCAGGCCACCGAGGCCGCATGGAAGTTCTTCATCCTCTGCGGCATCGGCATCACGCTCGCGCTGTTCGGCATCGTCCTGCTGGCCATGGCCGCGCATGCCGTGCTGCCGCATGCGGCGCTGCTCTCCTTCGCCGCCCTGCGCGGGGCGGCGGCGCAGGCGGATGCGGGGCTGCTGTCGCTGGCCTTCATCTTCCTGCTGGTGGGCTTCGGCACCAAGGCCGGGCTGGTCCCCCTGCATTCCTGGCTGCCCGACGCCCATGCCGAGGGGCCGACGCCCATCGCCGCCGTGCTCTCCGGGCTGCTGCTGAACGCGGCCATGCTGGGCATCCTGCGCGGCACCGCCATCCTGGCCGGCAACCCCGCCGCGCTGCCCACGGCGCCCTTCCTGATGGTGGCGGGGCTGCTCTCGCTGGGGCTGGCCGGGCTGTCCCTGTGGCGGCGGCGGGACGGCAAGCGGTTCCTGGGCTGGTCCTCGATCGAGCACATGGGCATCGCCGCCTTCGCCTTCGGGCTGGGCGGGCCGGCGGGCGCCCTGGCGGGGCTGCTGCACCTGCTGGGGCACGGGCTGCTGAAGCCGGCCGCCTTCTTCGCGCTGGGGCGCGCGGCGCGGCTGCGCGGCTCCCAGGCCATCGGCGACATCGGCGGGCTGGCGCGGTCCCACCCGGCGCTGGGCTGGGGGCTGGCGCTGGCGATGGCGGGGCTGGCCGGGCTGCCGCCCTTCGCCCTCTTCGCCTCCGAGTTCCTGGTGGCGGCCGCCGCCGGGCGCATGGCGCCCTTCTGGCTGCTGGGCGTCCTGCCCGGCCTGTTCCTGGCGGGGCTGGCCGTGCTGGCGGCCATGCAGCGCCTGTGCTTCGGCGCCCCCACCCTGTCGGCGGAACCGGCGGGCCGCGCCGCGCTGGGGCCGCTCTGGCTGCACCTGGCGCTGGCGGCCGCACTCGGGCTGGCGCTGCCGGCGCCGATGGCCACCCTGCTGCGCGACGCCGCGGCGGTGCTGCCATGACCGCCTGGCCCGCCGCCGATGGCCTGGAGCTGCTGGCCCTCTGGGCCGAGCCCGGCCGCGCCCATGCCGCCTGGCTGGACCCCGCCACGCTGGCCATCAGCCGGGCCAGCCTGCCGGCGCCGGCCGGCCGCTTCCCCGCCCTCTCCCCCCGCCACCCGCCGGCCGCCTGGTTCGAGCGCGCCATCGCCGACCTCTGGGGCCTGGAGGCCGAGGACGGCACCGACCTGCGCCCCTGGCTGGACCACGGCATGTGGCCGGTGCGCGCCCCGCTTTCCGGCGCCGCCGCCCGCCATGCCCCGGCGCTGGAGCTGCCGGCGTTCCTGCCGGTGCAGGGCGCGGGCATCCACCAGGTGCCGGTCGGCCCCATCCATGCCGGGGTCATCGAGCCGGGGCATTTCCGCTTCCACGTCCAGGGCGAGACCATCATCCGGCTGGAGGCGCGGCTGGGCTACACGCACAAGGGCACGCTGGCGCTGATGCAGGGCAAGTCGCCGCGCGCCGCCATGCGCTTCGCCGCGCGGCTTTCGGGAGACGCCACCGTGGCGCATTCCCTGGCCTTCGCCCGCGCCGCCGAGGCCGCGACCGGCACCGCCCCGCCCCCGCGCGCCGAGGCCATCCGCCGCGCGATGCTGGAGCTGGAGCGGCTGCACAACCACCTGAACGACCTGGGCTTCATCGCCAACGACGCCGCCTTCGCCGCCATCCACGCCGAGGCCGGGCTGCTGCGCGAGGCCTTGCTGCGCGCCATCGCCGCCGCCTGCGGCCACCGGCTGATGATGGACCGCGTCATCCCCGGCGGCGTGGCGGGCGAGCTGGACCCTGCGCCGCTGCGCCCGGCGCTCGCCGCCATCGCCCGCGCGCTGCCCGCCCTGCTGCGGCTCTACGAAGGGCATGCCTCCTTGCAGGACCGCACCCTGGGCACCGGCATCATCCCGCCCGCCCTGGTGGCGGCCTATGCGCCCGGCGGCGTGGTCGGCCGCGCCTCCGGCCGGGCCTTCGACGCGCGGCTGCTGGACGGGCCGATGGCCATCCCCACCCAGGCGGGCGGCGACGTGGATGCCCGCTGGCGCCAGCGCCACGCGGAGGCCGAAGGCTCCCTGGCCCTGCTGGACGCGCTGCTGCACGCCCTGCCCGATGGCCCGCTGGCCAGCCCCCTGGCCCAGCGCGGCGGCGAGGGCCTGGCGCTGGCGGAATCCTTCCGCGGCGAATGCCTGGCCTGGCTGCGCCTGGATGAGGGCGGGCTGATCGAGGCCGCCTTCCTGCGCGACCCCTCCTGGCTGCACTGGCCGCTGCTGGAGGCGGCGGTGATCGGCAACATCCTGGCCGACTTCCCGCTCATCAACAAAAGCATCAACGGCTCCTATTCGGGGGTGGACCTGTAGGATGGCGCTGTGGCCCAAGCTGGCGCGGAACCTCGTCTCCCGCCCCATTTCCGACCCCGCGCCGAAGCCGCCACCGGAGCTGGTGGCGGCGCTGGCCGCGCGGCTGGACGCCACGGCCCGGCGCCGGCTCGGCCGCTCGCTGGCGATCCGCCAGGTGGATGCGGGGTCGTGCAACGGCTGCGAGCTGGAGGTGAACGCCACCCAGAACGTCGCGCATGACCTGGAGCGCCTGGGGCTGCGCTTCGTGGCCAGCCCGCGCCATGCCGACGTGCTGCTGGTGACCGGCCCACTGACGCGCAACATGCGCGTGGCGCTGGAGCGCGCCCGCGCCGCCACGCCCGAGCCCTGCTGGGTGGTGGCGCTGGGCGACTGCGCGGCGGATGGCGGCGTGTTCAAGGGCAGCTACGCGGTGGAGGGCGGCGTGGCCGCCGCCCTGCCGGTGGACCTGCTGGTGCCCGGCTGCCCGCCCACGCCCACGCAGATCCTGGAGGCCCTGCTGGCGCTGGTGGAGGCGAATGCCTGACCGAAGGATCGCCCCGCGGCGCGGCCGGGGAGAGGGCGGGGATGCCGCGCCGCGGGGTCGCCGCTCAGCCCCTGGGGGGTGTGGGCCGGGCGGTGTGGGTGGCGCGCAGGTGACGCAGCACCTGGCGCGCGTGACGGGTGGTGGCGCCCGGCATCGCCGGGGCGGCGGCGCCGGCGGCGAGGGCCGGCGGCACGCCCAGCCCCAGGGCCATCGCCACCACGGCGGAGCGGATCGGCTGGTTCAACGGCACCTCCTTCGCGTCTGACGAAGGGGAGACTGCGCGCCCTTCCATGGAAGCGGATGGCGCGCGCAGGTGACATCCCTGTCAGAACATCGCCGCGAAGCAGGGCGTCGCCGCCTCGGGCGGCTGGTCGCGCAGCACCGCCAGGGCATCGCCCAGGAAGGCGCAGAAACTGTCGGCGTGCCAGGCGCCGGAGCCGCGCCGGGTCTGCACCAGCCCCCAGGGATCCGTCGCGTCGCGCGAGGGGCGCAGCGAGCCGGCATTGTAGGCGATGGCCACCAGCGGCGGGTCATAGCCCGTGGGCAGCCGCCCGCCCCGCGCCTGGCGGCGGATATAGGCCGCCCCCGCCATGGCCGAGACCGCGGGGTCCAGCAGCCGCGTGCGGTCCAGGCCGGGCTCGCCCAGCGCCTCGCGCGCGGTGGAGATCAAGGTCTGCATCAGCCCGGGCGAGACGCGGTGCGGCGTCTCGCGGTCGCTGACGAAGCCAGGCTCCTCGCGCACCGCGGCGGCGCGGCCGCCGGATTCGGCGCAGGCGGTGGCCAGCAGCAGCTCCACCGGCACGCCGTGGCGCTGGGCGGCGGGTTCCAGCGCCGCGCGGTGCATCGCCCAGGTGCCGGCGGCGGTGCGCGGCTGGCCGGGCGAGCGGCGCGGCGCCGCCTCGCCCTCCACCAGCACGCCGTCGCGGGTGAGGCGCCAGCGGTGCCGGCCATCGCCCACCGGCGGGCCATGCGGCTCCGTCAGCCGGGCCATGAAGGGGCGCAGCGCCTCCTTCCACGGCGTTTCGCGCAGCAGGGCGGGGGTGCCCAGCAGGCGCCGCCACAGGCCGGGCGTCA
>JBEQBS010000192.1:0-6329 GCA_041639675.1 Rubritepida sp.
CTGTCCGCCAGCAGGCGCCAGCGATGGCCGGGGCGCGGCGGCGGCACGGCCAGGGCGAAGGGCACGGGCGCCGGGTTCAGCGCCAGGAGGCAGCGGTCGCCCGCCTCCTCCAGCAGCAGCAGCAGGGCGGCGGCATGCGCCCAATCGGCATCGGCGAAGGCGGTGCCGTCCGGGTGCAGCCAGCGGCCGGTTTCCGGCGTCAGCGGCGCCGTGCCGTGCAGGGCCGGATGCGCGGCGCGCACGGCGGCCAGGCGCCGCACGAAGCGCAGCAGGGCCGGGTCCTCCGCCGGCCAGGCGAGAGGAAAATCCTGGCACCAGGCGTTGTTGTTGCCGTGCTGCGTGCGGCCGGATTCGTCGCCCATGCCCAGCATCGGCGTGCCGCGCGCGGCGAAGAGCGTGACCAGCAGCGCGCGGGCATCGGCGGGCGTGCCGTCCCAGGACACCTCCTCCGGCCCGTCGCGGTTGCCCTCGCCATTGGCTTCGTTGCGCTTGGCCGCAAAGGTGACGAGGTCGCGCAGGGTGAAGCCGTCATGCGCGGCGAGGTAGTTCACGGAATCGGTCAGCGGGCGGTTGCGGAAGATGTCGGTGGAGCCGGCCAGCCGCGTCGCCATCGCGCCCGCCATGCCGGGGTCGCCGCGCCAGAAGCGGCGCGCGTCGTCGCGGAAGCGGTCGTTCCACTCGCCCCAGCCGGCGGGGAAGCGGCCGCCGGCATGGCCCGCCAGGTCCCAGGGCTCGGCGATGAAGCGGCGGGTGCGCAGCACGGGGTCCTGGCGGCAGGCCAGCAGGAAGGGCGCGTCCTCCCGGAACGCGCCCTCCACCCGGCCCAGCGTCGCGGCGAGGTCCAGGCGGAAGCCGTCCACCCCCGCGGCCTCGGCCCAGTGGCGCAGCGCGTCCATGGCCAGGCGCAGCGGCCAGGGCCTTTCGAGTGCCAGGACATTGCCGCAGCCGGATTCGTTGGTCGCGCGATACCAATGGGGTTGCCCCAGCCCCTTGAGCGACAGTACGGGGCCGAGCGCGTCGCCCTCGCCGGTGTGGTTCAGCACCACGTCCAGGATCACGGCGATGCCGGCCTCCCGCAGCGCGGCCACGGCCTCGCGCACCTCCCGCATGCCGCCGGGCGCCAGGCGGGGGTCGGGGGCCAGCAGCGCCACCGGGTTGTAGCCCCAGATGTTGTGGACGCCCTCCGGCAGGTGCCGGTCATCCACCCAGGCGGCGACCGGCATCAGCTCGACGGCCGTGACGCCCAGTTCGAGCAGGTACGCGATGGCGGCGGGGTGCGCCAGCCCGGCGAAGGTGCCGCGCCGGGGCGGCGGCACATCCGGGTGCAGGCGGGTGAAATGGCCGACATGGAGCTCGTAGATCAGGCCGGGCCGTTCGGGCAGCGGCGCCCAGGGGGCCGGCGCTTCCTCCGCGGCGATGACGCCCAGTGCCGGCGGCGGCGTGCGGCGCAGGGGACGGTCCAGCGCCTTCGCCCAGGGGTCGAGGATCAGGCGGTCCGGGTCGAAGCCCGGGCCGTGGATGCGGAAGGCGTAGGGCGTGCCGGGCGGCAAGGGCGGCAACCTGTCATGGAACACGTCTCCCAGGCGATGGCGCAGCTCGTGGCGCGCCACTTCCCCGTCGCCGGCGAAGACGCACAGGAAGACGCGCTCGGCCCCCGGCGCCGGGATGGCGACGTGGCCATCGGCGTGCGCACCCAGCCTCACCGCAGGGCGCGCAGCGTGGCGGCGTAGCGCGCGGCCGGCGCGGCCCAGGACAGGTCATGCGCCATGCCGCGGCGTTGCAGCGCCGCCCAGCCGCGCCGATCGCGCCACAGCGCCGTGGCGCGCCGCAGCGCGGCGGCCAGCAACGGCGCGGAGTGCGGCGCATGCACGAAGCCGGTGCCGGCCTTCTGCGCCAGCGCGGCCTCGTTCGCGTTCACCACCGTGTCGGCCAGCCCGCCCGTCATCGCCACCACCGGCGGCGCGCCGTAGCGCAGGGCGCAGAGCTGCCCCAGCCCGCAGGGCTCGAAGCGCGAGGGCATGGCGAAGAGGTCGCTGCCGGCATAGACCAGCCGGGCGAGGCCCTCATCATAGCCGATGAACACGCCCACCCGGCCGGGATGCGCGGCGGCGAGCGCATCCGCCGCCTGCTCCAGCCCCGGCTCACCGCTGCCCAGCAGGGCGAGCTGCGCGCCATCGGGCAGCGCGTGCAGCAGGAGGTCCACCCCCTTCTGCCAGGAGAGCCGGCCGACGAAGCCGATGACGGGCGCATCGGCCGCCGCCAGCCCCAGCCGCGCGCGCAGCGCGGCGCGGTTGGCGGCGCGGGCGGGCAGGCGCGCGGCGTCGAAATGCGCCGGGATGTGCGGGTCGGTCGCCGGGTTCCACTCGGCCACGTCCAGCCCGTTGACGATGCCTTCCAGCACCGCGGCGCGGCCGCGCAGCAGCCCGTCCAGCCCCATGCCGCCCTCCGGCGCGGTGATCTCGGCGGCGTAGGTGGGCGAGACGGTGGAGAGGCGCGCGGCGTGGAACAGCCCCGCCTTCAGGTAGCCAACGCCGCCATGGTACTCGACGCCATCGGTGGCGAAGAAGGCGGGCGGCAGCCCCAGCACCGGGAACAGCGAGACATGGAACTGCCCCTGGAAGGCCAGGTTGTGGATGGTGAACAGCGTGCGCGGCCCGCTGCCCGCGGCGGCGAGGTAGGCCGGCAGCAGCCCGGCCTGCCAGTCATGCGCGTGCACGGCGTCGAACCCCATCTCCCGCGCCGCCCGCGCGCCAGCCGCGGCGAAGGCGGCGAAGCGGATGGGGTTGTCCGGCCAGTCGCGCCCATCCGGCCCGGCATAGGGGCCGCCGGGGCGGGCGAAGAGATGCGGCGCATCCAGCACCAGCAATTCCAGGCCGCGATGGCTGGCGTGCAGCAGCCGCGCCGGGCCGCCGAACAGGTCGGCGATGGCCAGTGCCTCGCCGTCCGCCGCCACCGCCTGCATCACGCGCGGATAGCCGGGGATCAGCGTCGTCACCGCGATGCCCTGCCCCGCCAGGGCGCCGGGCAGCGCGCCCGCCACATCGGCCAGGCCGCCGGTCTTCACCAGCGGGAAGACCTCCGACGCGGCGGCGAGGATTTTCACAGCCGGTCCAGCATCGCCTGGGTGATGAGGGTGACGCCCTTTTCCGTGCGGCGGAAGCGCGCGGCATCCGCCACCGGATCCTCGCCCACCACCAGCCCCGCCGGGATGCGGCAGCCGCGGTCCACCACCACGCGCGACAGGCGCGCGCCGCGGCCCACATCCACGCGCGGCAGGATCACCGCCTCCTCCACCCGCGCGTAGCTGTGCAGGTGCACGCCGGTGAAGAGCAGGGAGCGCCGCGCCGCCGCGCCCGAGACGATGCAGCCGCCGGAAACGAGGGAGGAGACGGCCTCGCCGCGCCGCCCTTCCGTGTCGTGCACGAACTTGGCCGGCGGCGTCACCTCGCCATGGGACCAGATGGGCCATTCGGCATCGTAGAGGTCCAGCGCGGGGACCACGTCGGTGAGGTCAATATTCGCCTCCCAATAGGCGTCCACCGTGCCGACGTCGCGCCAATAGGGCGCCGTCTCGCTGGCGGAGCGCACGCAGGAGCGCTCGAAGCGGTGCGCCACGGCGCGGCCGCGCGCGACCAGGTGCGGGATGATGTCCTTGCCGAAGTCGTGCGTGCTGGTGGCGTCCATGGCGTCGCGCCTCAGCTGCTCCACCAGGAAGGTGGTGTCGAAGACGTAGATGCCCATGGAGGCGAGCGAGAGGTCCTCGCGCCCCGGGATGGCGGGCGGGTCCTTCGGCTTCTCCACGAAGTCGGTGATGCGCGAGGAGGCGTCCACCGCCATCACGCCGAAGCCCTTGGCCTCCTCGCGCGGGACGGCGATGCAGGAGACGGTCACTTCCGCGCCGCTCTCCACATGCTGGCGCAGCATGCGCTCATAGTCCATCTTGTAGATGTGGTCGCCGGCCAGCAGCACGATGTGGCGCGGCGCCAAGTCCTCGATGATGTCCAGGTTCTGGAACACTGCGTCGGCGGTGCCCTGGTACCACGCCGTCTCGCTGACGCGTTGGGACGCGGGCAGGATGTCGAAGCTCTCGTTGCGCTCATGCCGCAGGAAGTTCCAGCCGCGCTGGAGGTGGCGGATCAAGCTGTGCGCCTTGTACTGGGTGGCCACCGCCACGCGGCGGATGCCGCTGTTGATGGCGTTGGAAAGCGCGAAGTCCACGATGCGGGACTTGCCGCCGAAGAACACCGCCGGCTTGGCGCGCCGGTCCGTCAGCTCCATGAGGCGCGAGCCGCGGCCGCCGGCCAGCACGAAGGCCATGGCGGTGCGCGCCAGCGGCGCCTGTGGTTCGTCACGCATCCGTGGTTTCCTCCTCCGTCAGGTAGAGCGCGGACAGGCCCGGCAGGTCCACCGTTGATTCGGTGAGCGCGACCCCTTCCCCGGCGCCGCCCCAGCGCGCGTCGTCGGTGTTCAGCAGCACCCGCCAGCGCCCGGGCGGGATGGCGACGGCGTCGCGCCGGATGGGCGTGAAGTTGACCAGCACCAGCACCGGCGCCGCCCCCGTGCCGCCGGAACGCCGCCAGGAAAACAGCGAGCGATCGGCATCGTCGGGCTCGATCCAGCGGAAGCCCTCCGGGCTGGCATCCAGCGCATGCAAGGCAGGCATCGCGCGGTGCAGGCGGTTCAGCTCGCGCACCAGCGCCTGCATGCCGCGATGGGGCGCGTGCATCAGCAGCCACCAGTCCAGCTCGCGCGCCTCGCTCCATTCACGCCATTGGGCGATCTCGTTGCCCATGAAGAGCAGCTTCTTGCCGGGGTGGCCCCACATGAAGGCGTAGAAGGCGCGCAGCGTGGCGAAGCGCTGCGCGTCGTCGCCCTTGATGCGCCCCAGCAGCGAGCCCTTGCCATGCACCACCTCGTCATGGCTCAGCGGCAGGACGAAGCGCTCATCCCACGCGTACATCAGGCCGAAGGTGACGAGGCCGTGGTGGAAGCGGCGATGGATGGGATCGAGCGCGAGGTAGCGCAGCGCGTCGTTCATCCAGCCCATGTTCCACTTGAAGGCGAAGCCCAGCCCGCCCTCGGCGGCGGGCGCCGTCACGCCCGGGCGGTCGGTCGCTTCCTCCGCCATCGCCACGCGCCCTGCGGGCAGGGATGCGTTGAGTTCGCGCAGGAAGCGCACGGCATCCGGGTTCTCGCTGCCGCCCTGCTCGTTCGGCGCCCATTGGCCGGGGGCGCGGGCGTAGTCGAGGCGGATCATCGAGGACACCGCATCCACCCGCAGCCCGTCGGCGCGGTAGCGTTCCAGCCAGAAGCGCGCATTGGAGAGCAGGAAGGCCCGCACCTCGGTGCGGCCGTAGTCGAAGACGCTGGTGCCCCATTCCGGGTGGGCGCCGCGGCGGGGGTCCGGGTGCTCATACAGCGGCGCGCCGTCGAAGCGCGCCAGGCCATGGGCGTCGCGCGGGAAATGGCCTGGCACCCAGTCGAGGATGACGCCCAGCCCCAGCCCATGCGCGGCGTCCACGAAGCGCATCAGCCCCTCCGGCGGGCCGAGGCGCGCAGTGGCGGCGAACATGCCGATGGTCTGGTAGCCCCAGCTCGCATCCAGCGGATGCTCCATCACGGGCATGAGCTGGACATGGGTGAAGCCGAGGTCCTGGACATAGGGCAGCAGGTCGGCCGCCAGCTCGTCCCAGCTCCAGAAGCGCCCATCCGGGTGGCGCTTCCAGGAGGGGGCGTGGACCTCGTAGATGCTCATCGGCCGCGCGGCGTCGGCAGGCGCGGGCGCTGCATGCCGCCAGGCGTGACGCGGCGCGGCGGCGATGCTGGCGGTGGCCGGGCGCAGTTCCGCGGCGAAGCCGAAGGGATCGGCCTTCAACGGCAGCAGGCGGCCATCGGGGCCGAGAATCTCGAACTTGTAGCGTTCGCCCAGTTCCAGGCCGGGCAGGAAGATTTCCCACATGCCGGAATCCACCCGCCGGCGCATGGCGTGGCGGCGGCCATCCCAGCCATTCCAGCCCCCCACCACCGAGACGCGGCGCGCATGCGGCGCCCAGACGGCGAAGCGCAGCCCGGCGCTGCCCTCGTGCTCCACCGCGTGGCAGCCCAGGCGGTCATGCAGCGCCAGGTGGGTGCCTTCCAGCAGCAGGTGCTCGTCCAGCGCGCCCAGGCTGGGGCCGAAGGCGTAGGGGTCCGCCGCCTCCTGCGTCACGCCGGGCCAGCGGATGCGCAGGCGCCGCGTGGGCGGCGCGGCGCCCTCGAAGAAGCCGGGCAGGCGCTGCGCCAGCGGGTGCGCCACGCCATCGGCCAGGGCCCAGGCGGCCTCCGCGCCC
>JBEQBS010000193.1:0-6313 GCA_041639675.1 Rubritepida sp.
TTGCGCAGGAGGTGGCGCAGCAGGCCGCCGCGCGCTGCGAGCCGGGCGGCGACATGCACGCCGATGCCCCATACCGCCGCCACCTCGCCGCCGTGCTGCTGCGCCGCGCCCTGCTGCGCGCCGCCGGCCAGCCCGCGGCCCTGGGCGCGTGAGGACACGATGACAGCCCCCATCCCCGTCACGCTCACCGTCAACGGCACGCGCCGCACCGCCATGGTGGAGCCGCGCACCACGCTGCTCGACCTGCTGCGCGACCACCTGGCCCTCACCGGCACCCATGCGGGGTGCGAGCACGGCATCTGCGGCGCCTGCTCCGTCCTGCTGGAGGGCGAGCCGGTGCGGTCCTGCTGCCTCTTCGCGCCGCAGGCGGAGGGCATGTCCGTCACCACCGTCGAGGGGCTGGCGCCGGCGCGCGGGGAGCTGTCGGCGCTGCAGGACGCCTTCCTGGAGTGCCACGCGCTGCAATGCGGCTACTGCACGCCCGGCATGCTGGTGGCCTGCACCGACCTGCTGGCGCGCATCCCGCGGCCGACGGAGGCGCAGGTGCGCGAGGCGATCGGCGGCAACATCTGCCGCTGCACCGGCTACCAGCAGATCGTGGACGCGGTGATGCTGGCCTCCGGCCAGAAGGCGGCCGCGCATGGCTGAGTTCCGCTTCATCGGCAGGCATCGCCGCGCGGTCGAGCACCGGCGCTTCGTGCGCGGCCAGGGGCGCTATGCCGCCGACATCGTGCCGGCCGGGCTGCTGCACGTGGCCATCGTCGCCTCGCCGCATCCGCATGCGCGCATCGTCTCGGTTGACGCATCCGCGGCCCTCGCCCTGCCCGGCGTGCAGGCGGTGGTGACGGGCGAGGAGATGAACCCCGCGCTGGAGCCGATGCTGCCCGGCGTGGACGCGCCGGCCGTCATGCGCTTCCCGCTGGCGCAGGGCGTGGTGCGCTACGCCGGCGAATGGGTGGCGGCCGTGGTGGCCGAGACGCGCGCCCTGGCCGAGGACGCGGCCGAGCTGGTGCAGGTGGAATACGAGGCCCTGCCCTTCGTGGTGGACCCGGGGGAGGCGCTGCGCGAAGGCGCGCCGCTGGTGCACCCCGCGCACGGCTCCAACGTCATCTGGCACCGGCGCTTCGACTGGGGCCCGGTGGAGGCCGACTTCGCCGCCGCCGCGCATCGCCTGTCCTGCCGGGTGCAGTGGGCTCGCAGCAGCACCGTGCCGATCGAGACCTTCGTGGCCACCGCGCAATGGAGCGACGCGACCGGGCTGCTGGACGTCTGGGCCTCCATCCAGATGCCCAAGTTCCCCGACCAGCTGGCGCGCGCCCTGCGCCTGCCGGGCAACGCCGTGCGGGTGCATTACGACGTGGACGTGGGCGGCTCCTACGGCGTGAAGCGGGGCCTCAAGCACTCCGTGCTGGTGGGCTGGCTGGCGCGGCACCTCCACCGCCCGGTGCGCTTCCTGGAGGACCGGCTGGAGAACATGCGCGGCGGCGACATGCAGGGCCCCGACCGCGTCTTCGACGTGGAGCTGGCCTTCGAGGCCGATGGCTTGGTGCGCGCCATGCGGATGAAGGCGGTGGACGATGTCGGCGCCTATGCGGGCCGCTCGCCGCTGCAGCTCGGCAAGCCGGTGGGCGCCATCGTCGGCCCCTACACCATCAACGCCGTCACCTACGACGCCTGGTCGGTGATGACCAACAAGACGCCGCAGGAAGCCGTGCGCGGCTTCGGCCAGGCGCCGACCAACTACGCGATCGAGACGGCGATGGACCGGGTGGCGCGGTTCCTGGGCATGGACCCGGTGGCGCTGCGCCGGCGCAACCTGATCGCGGCCGACGCCTTCCCCTACCTCATCCCCTCGGGCACCTCCTACGACAGCGGCGACTACGCGGCGGTGCTGGACAAGGCGCTGGCCGCCGCGGGGCAGGACGCCCTGCTGGCCGAGCGCGACAGGCTGCGCGCGCAGGGATTGCTGGCCGGCATCGGCGTCTCCACCTGCCTGGAGCCCTCGGGCGGCAATTCCTCCTTCGAGCCGCTGTTCAATCCGAAGAACACGACGACGACCTGGATGGATTCCTGCTTGGTGCGGGTGGACCTGAACGGTGCCGTCACCGCCGTGATGGGCACCACCAGCTCCGGCCAGGCGCATGAGACGCTGGTTTCGACGGTGGTGGGAGAGGTGCTGCAGCGCGAGCCGGATTCCATCCGCGTCATCCACGCGGATTCCCTGAACGCCCTGCCCTCCAACTCCCCGGTCGGCTCGCGCATGGCGATCATGCTGGGCGGCGCGGCGGCGGGGGCCGCGAAGCGCATCCGCGCCAAGCTGCTGGCCATCGCCGCGCACCAGCTCCAGGCCCCGCCCGACGCGCCGCGCTGGGAGGATGGCGACGCCGTGCTGGGCGAGGCGCGCATCCCCTGGGCGCGGCTGGTGGAGATCGCCCATCGCGAGTTCCACAACCTGCCGGACGGCATGGAGCCGGGGTTGCAGGAGAAGTTCGTATGGGAGGTGCCGACCGGCGGCATGATCCCCACGGAGGATGGCCGGGTGCAGATGTATCCCTGCCATTCCTTCGAGAGCCACGTGGTGCTGGCCAGCCTGGACCCGGAGACGGGCAAGCCGGAGATCCACCGCTACGTCGTCGGCCACGACTGCGGCGTGATGATCAGCCCCGACGTGGTGCACGGCATGACCTATGGCGGCGTGGCGCACGGGCTGGGCGCGGCGCTGATGGAGCGCTTCGCCTACAGCGACGATGGGCAGCTCATGGCCGGCTCCTTCATGGACTACCTGCTGCCCTCGGCGCAGGAGGTGCCCTCGGTCGCCATCGTGGACCACTGCACGCCCTCGCCGCTGACGGAGTTCGGCCAGAAGGGCTCGGGCGAGGCGGGCTACCTGGGCGGGCCGGCGGCCATCGCCTCGGCCATCAACGACGCGCTGGCGCCGCTGGGCGCCGAGATCAACGCGCTGCCCATGACGCCCGCGGCGATCTGGCGCGCCATCGAGGAGGGACGGAACCGATGAGCGACACCTTGCGGATCGAGCAGGACGGGCGGCTGCTGCGCGTCACCCTGGCGCGGGAGGGCTGCGGCGTGACCGACAGCATGGCCGCCGCCCTGTCCGAGGCGCTGCTGAAGGCGCACGAGACCTCCGACGCCGTGCTGCTCACCTCCGCCGGGGCGGATTTCTGCACCGGCCGCGTGCGCGACGTGCCCGGCCCCGCCGCGCCCGGCGCCTATGAGCGGCGGCCGGAATACAACGGCGTCTTCGGCTCCTACCGCGCCATCCGCGAGGCGCAGGTGCCGGTGATCGCCGCCATCCGCGGCCGCGCCATGGGCTATGGCCTGGCGGTGGCCGCGCTGTGCGACGTGAGCTTCGCCGCCGACACCGCCAGCTTCAACATCCCCGAGATCGGCCACAACGTGATGCCGACCATGGTGATGAGCGCGGTCTATGACCGCATGGCGCGCAACGCCATCCTGCGCATGGCCTACTCCATGGACTTCATCGGCGCGCGGCGCGCGCTGGAATACGGCATCGTCTCCGAGGTGGTGCCGGAGGCGGAGCTGGAGGCGCAGGTGGAGCGATTCTGCGCCCTCACCCTCTCCCGCCCGCGCCCGGCCATCCTGGGGCTGAAGGAATACCTGCGCGTGGCGCCGCGCATGGACGATGCCGGCGCGGTGGACTACGCCCGCGCGCTGCATTCCATGGTCAACACGGCCCAGGCCATGAAGAAGCCGGCCCACTGAGATGCGCGCCGCCATCGCCCGCCGCGCGCTGCTCGGCTCCGCGCTCGCCGCCCCCGCCCTGGCGCAGCAGGGCCGCGTCATCCGCATCCTGGTCGGCTTCCCGCCGGGCCAGGCCACCGACATCGTGACGCGCATGTGGGCCGAGCGCATGGGCGCCGCCTCCCGCGACACCTACATCGTGGACAACCGCCCGGGCCAGGGCGGTTCGCTCGCGCTCGGCGCGCTGGCGCGCGCCGCGCCGGACGGCACCACCATGATGGTGGCGCACATGAGCGCGCTCTGCGTCAACCCGCATGTCTATCGCCAGGTGCCGCACGACACGCTGCGCGACTTCGAGGTGGCGGGGCTGCTGGCCGACCTGCCCTTCGTGCTGGTGGCCAACCCCGCCGTGCCGGTGACGGACCTGGCCAGCCTGCGCCGCTTCGCCCTGGCCAACCCGGACCGGCTCTCCAACGCCTCCTCCGGCATCGGGCAGGTGTCCCACCTGGCGATGGAGGAGATCAAGCGCATCAACGACCTGCGCATCACCCACGTGCCCTATCGCGGCTCCGCGCTCGGCGTCACGGACGTGATCAACGGCACGGTGCAACTGGCTCTGGAGACGGCGGCGGCGACGGTGCCGCACATCCAGGCCGGGCGGCTGCGGGCGCTGGCCAGCGGCACGCGGCAGCGCCTGCCCGCCCTGCCCGAGGTGCCGACGATGGCCGAGCAGGGCATGGCCGGCTTCACCGCCGTCACCTGGCTGATGGCCACCTACCCCGCGGGCGTGGGGCGCGAGGCGCTGCTCTCCACCCACGCCGCCATCGCGCGCACCATGCAGGTGCCGGAGGCCGAGGCGCGGCTTTCGGCCATGGGCGCCGTGCCGCGCTTCAGCGCCAGCCCGGACGAGGCGCAGGCCTTCCTGCGCGAGGAACACGCGCGCTGGGGCGAGGTGGTGCGGCGGACGGGCGCGCGGCTGGACGAGTGAGGCTCACCCCCTCGCCCATTCCTCCATCGCCCGCTCGGTGTCGCGGCCTTCGCGCTCCAGCCAGGCGATGAAGGCCTCCACCGCCGGCGTGTGCCGGGCGGCGTTGGCGAAGTAGCGCCGCCGCCGCGCGCCGCGCATGCCGAAGGGCGCGGCGAGGCGCCCGGCGGCGATGTCGTCCAGCACCAGGAAGGCGGGCACCAGCGCCAGGCCCAACCCCTCCTGCGCGGCCTGGAGGGCGAAGTACATCTGCTCGAAATCCAGCGTGGCGGCGGGACGCAGGCCGGGCATTCCCGCGGCCGCCAGCCATTCCGCCCAGGGCACCGGCTCGGTGGCGTAGGCGATCAGCGTCTGGCGCGACAGGTCGGGAATGCCCGTCTCGCACAGGTCGGGGTGGCAGACGGGCAGGATCAGCTCCGTCATGAAGGGAACGGACACGCAGGCATCGAGCGGCGCCTGCGCGCCGCGGATGGCGATGTCGTAGCCGCCGGCCCCGAAGCGCGGGGCAGCGAGGCCGGTGGTGACACGCACCTCGATCCCCGGATGGCGCCGGCCGAAGGTGGAGAGGCGAGGGATCAGCCAGCGCATGGTGAAGGTGGGGGGCGCATTCACCTGCAGGGCGCCCGGCGACGCCCCCTCCCGCACCGCCTGCGCGGCCAGGGCCAGGCGGTCCAGCGCGGCCGTCGCCTCGGGGAGCAGGGCGCGGCCGGCCTCCGTCAACGCCAGCTGCGCCGGGCGGCGTCGGAACAGCGGCGCGCCCAGCCACCCTTCCAGCTGCGCCACCTGGCGGGACACGGCGCCGTGGGTGACGCCCAGCTCCTCCGCCGCGCGGGTGAGGCTGACGTGGCGCGCCGCCGCCTCGAAGGCGCGCACGGCGTTCAGCGGCGGCAGCTTGCGGATCATCGCTCCCTCATAGCACCCGGGGGCGGATGCGCGGCAGGGCGGGCCGTCGCCGAGGCCACCCTACGGGCAGGCACGGTTCGGACCCCCGATGCGGATGGCCGCTCCTGCCCCTCCTGCAGCCTGTCTGCATGCATGCACTCGATCATCCATGGACGCAGGCACCCCGCTCCGCCCCGATGACGCCCCTGCCGGCATGACCGCGGCCGAGGTGACGTTCCGCCGCCTGCCCGCCGCCATCACCTCCGGCGAATGGGCGCCCGCCACCGCGTCAGCCGCACCCCGCTGCGCGACGCCCTGCGCCGCCTCGAATCCCTGCGCCTGGTGCTGCGCGACCACCGGGTCGCAGCACTCTCACCATCGCCAGCAGGTGACGCCCAGTACTCCTTAGGCGTAGAGCGCTCGAACTGCCTGCAGCCGAACGACAAGACGGCAGGGCGCGGGACGGTGATGCACGAGCGACGGAGCGGGAACCGCGCTGCGCCCTTCGTTGATGGAGGAGATCTCCTGGTGCGGATTGCATGTCGGGCCAGCGCGGGTGAGGTTCGACGGTCGGTATCATTTGGTTTGGCTGTTACGCTGGTCGTGTCCCCGGGCGTGGTGTAGGAGGCGGCCACCGCGGTGAACCTGGGTAGGGTTGGGTTGCGACACGCAACTCTGACCCTGGGACCCCACGATGACCGACGACGAGACTGCCCTTCGCGCGCT
>JBEQBS010000194.1:0-6290 GCA_041639675.1 Rubritepida sp.
GCAGCCCGCTGGCCGCCACCGCCCGCGCGGCGGCGCGCACCGCCGCGGGCTCGGGCCGCCGGCCTTCCAGCGCGCGCACCAGGGCGCGGTCCGCGAGCGAAGGGCGGCAGGAATCCACCGCCGCCGACCAGGGCAGCACCAGCCAGGATTTCTGGCCCGAGGGGTGCGCCAGCACCACCTCCGGCAGGTTGCCCGCCCCTTCCCGCAGCCGCGCGCCGAACAGCACGGGCGAGGAGAAGGGCGCATGCACCCCGCGCTCCGCGCAGCTCGCGGGCTGGCGCAGCGCGGCCTCGAACTTGTCCAGGGTCGGGAGCATCAGCCGGATCATGGCCCGACCATGCCCCCAGGCCGGTGAAGGAGAGGTTAAGCGGCGTCCCCGAACTGGAGGGGACGCGGCACGTAGAGAAAGCCCTCGCCATCGCGGATCACCCGGCCCAGGCCCGGCCAGGGCACGTGGATGCCCCCCATCAGCAGGCGCTCGGCCGCCAGCATCTCCAGCGTGCGCACCCGGCTTTCCACGCCCATCACGGGGTCCACGTCCACGCCCACGCGCCAGCGCGGGCGCGCCAGCTGGATGGTCATCTGGTGGGCGATGTCGCCCCAGATCAGCATGGAGCGGTTCTGCGAGGTGAAGCGGTAGCTCACATGCCCCGGCGTGTGGCCCGGGGCGGGCACCAGGAAGATGCCCGGCACCACCTCCAGCCCGTCCCGCATCTCCACCGTGCGGATGCGGTTGGCGTAGGGGCGGATGGCGCGGCGCCCGGCCTCGATGAAGCGCTGGCCCTGGGGCACGCGGGATTCCATCGCCGGGTCGGTCCAGAACCGGTGGTCCACCGCCGTGACGACGACCTCGGCATTGGGGAAGTTGGCGGTGGTGCCGTCATAGCTCAGCCCCAGCGCGTGCTCGGGGTGGATGTGGGTGAGTATCACCGTGTCCACCTGGGCCGGGTCGTGGCCCGAGGCGCGCAGCGCGTCCAGCGTGCGCCCGGTGGTGGGGATGAAGGAGGAGTGGCCGCCGCAGTCAATCATCACCAGGTTGCGGCCGGTGTTCACCAGGTAGGCGCCCACGGGCTGGTGCAGCCCGCCCTCGATGGCGAAGGCGCGCTCGCGCAGCGGGACGATCTCCTCCGGCCGCGAGTCGGGAAAGAAGTTCTGGATGCCGGCATTGGTGCCCTGCATGGCGCCGTCCAGCAGGGTCGTCACCTCCATCTCCCCCAGGCGGATGCGGTGGAAGATGGGCGGCATGGCGCCCTTCAGCGGCGGCACGGCGGCGGCGGCCGGCAGGGATGCGAGGGTGGCGAGGGCGGGCGCGGCCAAGGGGGCGAGGATCATGGCGGCGCGGCGGGGCAGCGGCATTGGACGTGTCTCCCAGGTGTCCGGCGCTTCATCTTTGGGGTGGGCTGGCCGGGATTCCAGCCCCGCGCGAGGATGCGGCGCATGAAAGCCGTGCTCGCCACCGCCGATTCCCTGCTGGACGCCACGGCGCCCGATCCCGCGCCGCCGACGGGCCGGGAGGTGCTGGTGGCGGTGCGCGCCGTGGCGCTAAACCCGCTGGACGTGCGGCTGCGCGCCGGCCTGGCCAGGCCCGGCGTGCTGGGCTTCGAGGCGTCGGGCGTCGTCGCCGCCTGCGGCCCCGGCTGCACCCTGCTGCGCCCGGGCGATGCGGTGATGCTGGTGGCCCCGCCGGGCAGCCCCGGCGCCCTGGCCGAGTTCACCCTGGCCGATGAGCGCCTCTGCGCGAAGCGGCCGGAGGGCTGGTCCTTCGCCGATGCCGCCACCCTGCCGCTGACGGGGCTGACGGCGATGGAGGCCATCTTCGACCGGCTGCGCATCCAGCGCGGGGCGGAGGGCGCGGCGGTGCTGGTGCTGGGCGGGGCGGGCGGCGTCGGCTCCGTGGCCATCCAGCTGCTGCGGGCGCTGACCGGCCTGCGCGTGGTGGCCACGGCGGGCAGCGACGAGGGCCGGGACTGGTGCCTGGGGCTGGGCGCGCATGCGGTGCTGGACCATCGCGGGGACCTGCCGGCGCAGGCGGCAGCGCTGGGGGTGCCGGTGCCTTGGGTGATCTCCGCCCATACCGCGCCGCATTGGCCGGCCCTGTGCCGCCTGCTGGCCCATGGCGGCTGGGTCTGCGCGCTGGACGAGGCGCCGGGGCTGGACCCGCTGCCGCTGCGCGCCAAGGCGGGCGGGCTGGCGTGGCAGGCCGTCTTCGCCCGCGGCGCCGAGCGCGAGCGCCAGGGCGGCTGGCTGCGCGCATTGTCCGCCCTCGCGGCCAAGGGCGCCCTGCGGCCGACGCTGGGGCAGGAGCTGGGGCCGGTTTCGGCGCGTTCGGTCGGCGCGGGGCTGGCGCTGGTGGCGGGCGGGCACATGCGCGGAAAGGCGGTTGCGGAAGGCTGGGCCGCCCTCACCTGAACGGCATGGAGACCTTCCTTGCCCTGCTGTCCCTCTTCGCCCTGGCGCTGCTCTTCGGCGGCATGGGGTTCTTCGCGCTGGTGATGGCGCCGCTGGTCTTCACCCGCCTGCCGATGGCGGTGGCGGGGCCGTTCATCCGCCAGGTCTTCCCGGTCTACTACCTGTGGGTCGGCGCGCTCTCCGCCGCCGCCGCCGTGGCGCTCTTCCCGCTCAGCCACCCGGCCTCGGGCATCATGGCGGCGAGCGCGGGCATGGCCTGGTGGCTGCGCCAGGGGCTGATGCCGCGGATCAACGCCCTGTCGGATGCCGGGGAGATGGCGGCCTTCAACCGCCTGCACCGCCTCTCGGTGATCGCCAACGCCTTCCAGCTGCTGGCCGCGGGCGCGGTGCTGGCGATGTTCGGCGCCGGCTGATGCCGGGTCCGGGTGGCGCCGCCACCCGGCGGGGGTCCAGGGGGTGGCGCCCCCCGGCTCAGCGCAGCAGGGAAGGCGGCACCGGCTGCCCCAGCCGCCGCAGCCGCTCGACCTCCCGCGCGCGTTCCTCGGCCGTCGGTCCGGGATAGGGGCGCGGGTAGGTCACCTGGTCGGCCGGGCCGGGCGGGCGCGGCGGGCCGTAGCGGCCGCAGCCGGCCACCACCAGCAGCGCCAGCAGCGCGCAGGCGCCCCTCACGCCAGCCGCTCCTTCCAGCCGGCCACCTGCTCGCGCACCTTGTCCGGCGCGGTGCCGCCGAAGGAGCGGCGCGAGGCGACGGAGGCGGCCGGCGACAGCACGCCGAACACGCCTTCGTGGATGCGCGGCTCCACCTCGCGCATCTCCATGATGGTCAGCCCCGTCAGCTCCACCCCCATCATCTCCGCCTTGGCCACCAGCCGGCCCGTCACGTGGTGCGCGTCGCGGAAGGGCAGCTTCAGCTCCCGCACCAGCCAGTCCGCCAGGTCGGTGGCGGTGGAGAAGCCGGCGCCCGCGGCGGCGGCCATGCGGCCGACATCGGGCGTCATGTCGCGCACCATCGCCGCCGTCGCGGCCAGGCACAGCGTCAGGGATTCGGCGGCGTCGAACACGCCTTCCTTGTCTTCCTGCAGGTCCTTGGCATAGGTCAGCGCCAGGCCCTTCACCACCGTCAGCAGCCCCACCAGCGCGCCGGTGATGCGCCCGGTCTTGCCGCGCACCAGCTCCGCCGCATCCGGGTTGCGCTTCTGCGGCATGATGGAGGAGCCGGTGGTCAGCCCGTCGCCCAGCTTCACGAAGCCCCAGGCCGGGTTGGTCCAGAGCACGATCTCCTCCGCCAGCCGGCTCAGGTGGGTGGCGCAGATGGCGCAGGCGGCCAGGAACTCCATGGCGAAGTCGCGCGAGCCCACGGCATCCAGGCTGTTGCGCGCCGGGCCGTCGAAGCCCAGCGCGGCGGCGGTCATGTGGCGGTCGGTGGGGAAGCCGGTGCCGCACATGGCGGCGGCGCCCAGCGGGCAATCGGCGTTCAGCCGCGCGCGGGCATCCAGCATGCGGCCGCGGTCGCGCCACAGCATCTCGGCATAGGCCAGCATGTGGTGGCCGAAGGTGGTGGGCTGCGCGGGCTGGAGGTGGGTGAAGCCGGGCATGATGGTGCCGGCATGCTCCTCGGCGCGCTGCACGAAGGCGCGGATGCAGTCCGCCATCTGCGCGGCCAGCCCATCGGCGGCGTCGCGCACCCAGAGGCGGAAATCGGTCGCCACCTGGTCGTTGCGCGAGCGCGCGGTGTGCAGGCGCTTGCCGGCCTCGCCGATGCGCTCGGTCAGGCGGGCCTCGATGTTCATGTGGACATCCTCCAGCGCCTCGCTCCAGGCGAAGGCGCCGGATTCGATCTCGGCGGCGATGGCGGCGAGGCCCTCGCGGATCGCCGTCTCGTCATCGGCCGGGATGATGCCTACATGGGCCAGCATCGCCGCATGGGCGAGGCTGCCGCGGATGTCCTGCCGCCACAGGCGCCGGTCGAAGCCGACCGAGGCGTTGATGGCCTGCATGATGGCCGAGGGCCCCTCGGCGAAGCGCCCGCCCCATTGCTGGTTGGCGCCGGTGGTGTTGGGAATGCTCAAGGGGAGTGCCGCTTCCGTGACGATGACCCGCCGCGTGCTCGCGGCCTGCGCCCTGTCCCTACCCTTCGCCGCGCGCGGCGCGCAAGCCGCCCTGCCGGATGGCGGGCTGGCGCGGCTGCGGGAGGGCACGCGCCCGGCCGCCGCCGTCACCTTCACCGATGCCGCGGGCGCCGAGCACGACTTCACGCGCTTCAACGGCCGCGGGCTGGTGGTGAACCTCTGGGCCACCTGGTGCCCGCCCTGCGTGGCCGAGATGCCGGCGCTGGACCGGCTGGCCGAGGCGGTGGCGGCGGAGGGGATCGAGGTGCTGGCCCTGTCCTCCGACCGCGGCGGGCGCGCGGTGGTGGAGGCGTTCTATGGCCGGGTGGGCATCCGCCGGCTGGGGGTCTGGCTGGACCCGCGCGGCGCGGCGGCGCGCGGCATGGGCGTGCGCGCCCTGCCCACCACGGTGATCGTGGACCGTGCGGGCATGGAGCGCGCCCGGCTGGAAGGCGAGGCCGAATGGGACCACCCCGCGATGGTGGCCGCGGTGCGCCGGCTGGTGGCCGGGCCGGAGATGCCGGGGCGGACGTGACGGGGCTTGCGCGTCATGACGTCCGTTCTTACATATGTGGCATGGATGACCCGCTCACCACCACCGCCCGCCTGTCCCGCCAGGGCAACAGCACCGGCGTGACGCTGTCGCGCGAGGTGCTGGAGGCCGCGGGCCTTGGGCGCGGCGCGGCGGTGCGGGTGGAGGCGGCGCCCGGCCGCATCGTCATCACCCCCGCCGAGGGTGCCGACGCCGAGGCCATGGCGCTGTTCGAGGCCTCGCTGGGCCGCTACGGCCGCGCCTACGCCATCCTGTCCAGGTGACGGCATTCCGCCTGCCCTCGGCGGCGGCGGTGCAGGCCATGCATGCCAGGCTGATCGCCCGCGATGGCGGCGCGCCCGGCCTGCGCGATGCCGGCGCGCTGGACGCCGCGCTCGCCCGGCCGGCGCAGCTTGCGGCCTATGGCGAGGAGGCTGACGCGGTGGCGCTCGCCGTGGCCGTAGCCTTCGCCATCGTCCGGCTGCGGCACCCATTCGTGGACGGGAACAAGCGGGTGGCGCTGGCGCTGCTGCTGGTGGGGCTGGGGCTGAACGGCTGGATGCTGGATGCCGGGGAGGGCGACACGGCCGCCCTGCTGCTGGCGGTCGCCGCGGGGGAGTGCGACGAGGCGGCCTTCGCCGCCTGGGTGCGTGCCCATGCCGTCCCGGCGTGACGCACGCACCTGGCCGGGATACCACATCTCCCTGACGTGAAACCGGAACCCGCATGGCCCGCCTGATCGCCGCCGCCATCCTGCTGGCCGGCCTTGCCCTCACCGGCGCGCAGCATGGCCCGCGCATGGCCATCCTCTGGGCGCTCGGCGCGGCGCTGGGGGCGGCGCTGCTGCTCTCCGCCTTCTCCTTCGCCGGGGCCTTCCGCCGCTGGCTGGCCGAGGGGCGCGGCGCCGGGCTGCGGGCGCAATTCCTGCTGCTGGCCCTGGGCGCCCTGCTGATGCTGCCGGCCCTGGCGCTGGACGGGACGCTGCGCGGCTTCGCCTTCCCCATCGGCTGGGCGCTGGTGCTGGGCGCCTTCCTGTTCGGGGTGGGCATGCAGCTGGGCGGCGGCTGCGGCTCCGGCACGCTCTTCGCCGCCGGCGGCGGCCAGGGGGCGCGGATGTGGGTGACGCTGGCGGCCTTCATCGCCGGCGCCACCCTGGCCTCCTGGCAGGATGGCTGGCTGGCCTGGCCGGCGCTGCCGCCGGCCACCCTGCCCGGCGCGCTGGGCACGCCCCTGGCGCTGGC
>JBEQBS010000195.1:0-6280 GCA_041639675.1 Rubritepida sp.
GGTCTCGTCGATGGTGACGCGGACCGGGGTGTCGGTGATGTCGGCTGCAGGCATGTCATCTTTGACCTCCAGCGCGAGCGCAACACTGGCGGGGTCGCCATCGCCATCCAGGCAGGCCAGCGGGGCGGCGGCGGCGCGGCAGGCCAGGCAGGCGAGGCCCAGCCCCAGCGCCGCGCGGCGGGTGACGTGCCCTGCCCTACCCATGCCGTCCCCTCCCCGCCTGCCGGCCAGCCTCCGCCAGCGGGAGGCGCGGCGCAAGCGTGGCGCCGCCGGGCTGTGATCCATGTCACCACCGGTTAAGCTGGCGTGATGCCGCCCCTGCATGGATTCGCGCCCTTCGCGGCCCTGGACGCCGCCGCCGCCGCCGCCCTGGCCGAGGGCGCGCGCGAGGCCGTGGTGCCGGCCGGGCGCAGCGTGATGCGCCGGGGCGAGTCCGCCGACCGCATGGCCCTGCTGCTGGAAGGGCAGCTGCGCGTCGCCGCCACCTCGGCCGACGGCAAGTCGCTCACCTTCCGCGTGGTGCAGCCGGTGGAGCTGGTGGGCGAGATCGCGGTGCTGGATGGCGGCCCGCGCACGGCGGATGTGGAGGCGCTGACGCGCTGCCGCCTGCTGCTGCTGCGGGGCGAGGCGGTGCGCCGCGCGGTGGCGCGGCACCCGCAGGTGGCGGCGGCCTTCGTGCAGGTGCTCTGCGCCCGGCTGCGCGAGACGAGCGCGGGCATGGAAGGCCTGGCGACGCAGCGCCTGCCCGAGCGGCTGGAGGCCCTGCTGCGCCGCCTGGCGCGGGAGCGCGCGGCGGATGGCGCGCTGCTGCTGCCGCGGCTGTCGCAGGGCGAGATCGCCGCGCTGGTGGGCGCGACGCGCGAGGCGGTGAACAAGCAGCTCGCCGCCTGGCGCGCCGAGGGCGTGGTGGCGCTGCGCGGCGGGCGGCTGGCCGTGCTGCCGCCCGCCGGGCGCGTCACTCCGGCTGGTAGTTGACCGAGCGCAGCAGCTCCGTGGCGCGGGAGATCTCCGTGCGGATGAAGGCGCGCGTCTCGGCGATGCTCTCCGTCACCGGCTCCAGCAGCTGCTGCGTCAGGCGGCCGGTGATGGCGGGGTCGCGCATCACCTCCTGCATCAGCGCGTTCACCCGCTCGCCGATCGCCGCGGGCGTGCCGCGCGGCGCCCAGATGCCGTACCAGGAGGCGAACTCGAAGCCCCCCAGGCCGGATTCCGCGAAGGTCGGGATCTCCGGCGCCAGGGGCGAGCGCTGGGCGGAGGCGATGGCCAGCAGCCGGATGCGCCCGTCGCGCGAGGCGGGGATGAGGTTGAAGGAGGGCTCGATCAGCAGGTGCGCCGAGCCGCCCATCAGGTCGGTGATGGCGGGCTGCGCGCCGCGGTAGGTGACGAATTCCAGCCCCGCCTGCGTGCGGCGGTTGAACTCGATGGAGGCGAGGTGTCCGGCGGCGCCGAGCGAGGCGACGGCCATGGTCCAGTCGCGCGGGTTGGCCTTCGCGGCCGCCACCACCTCCTGGATGGTCCGCTGCGGGCGGGCGCCGGTGATGGCCAGGCCCAGCGGGGCGCGGGCGGTGCGGGCGAAGACCTCCAGGTCGCGCTCGGGGTCGAAGGTGGCGCCGCGCAGCACCAGCGGCATCACCGCCGTGTTGGTGGCGGAGGCCAGGAAGGTGTAGCCGTCGGGTGCGGCCTGCAGCACGGCGTTGGTGCCGATCAGCCCGGCGCCGCCGGTGCGGTTCTCCACCACGGCGTTGGCGCCCAGGCGCTCATTCAGCTTCTGCGCGAAGAGCCGCGCCAGGGCGTCGTTCGCCGCCCCCGGCGGCCAGGGGCAGATGACGCGGATGGGCCCGGCATTGGGCCAGGCGGGCTGGGCCAAAGCGGGGATTGGGGCGGGCGCGGCCAGCAGGGCGGGCGCGGCGGCGAGCAGGTGTCGGCGGTTCATGGCGTTCTCTCCCGGTTGGTTCAGGTGGACAGCAGCGCGGCTTCCTCGGCCGGCGTCAGCGGCAGCAGGGGCGGGCGCAGGCGCTTCCAGCCCGCATGGCCGTCGCGCTGCGCCACCAGGGCCTTGAGCGAGGCCATCTGCGCGAAGCGCGAGGCCTGCTCGCGCTTCGCGACGATGCGCGCCTGCGCGGCGGCGACCTCATCGGCCCGCGCGGGGTCGGCGAAGTGGCGGAACACGAAGGCGAGCTCGGCGGCGACGAGGTTGGAGGTGGCGGTGATGCAGCCCGCGCCGCCCTCCCTCATCAGCGGCAGCAGCAGCGGGTCGGCGCCGGCCAGCACGGCCAGGCCGGGGAATTCCCGCACCAGCGCCACCATGTGCTCCAGCTTGCCGGCGCTGTCCTTGATGCCGGCGAAGGTGCCGGGGAAGGCCTCGCGCAGCCGGTGGATCACCGCGAAGGGGATGGGCACCGCCGAGACCTGCGGGATGTGGTAGAGCACGACGCGCAGCCGCCCGTCGCCGATGCGCGTCACCACCTCGGCATAGGCGGCGAAGAGGCCGTCCTCCGTCACGTCCTTGTAGTAGAAGGGCGGCAGCATCACGACGGTGGTGACGCCGCGCGACAGGGCGTGCCTCGTCAGCGCCACCGTTTCCGTCAACGCCGCCACGCCGGTGCCGGGCAGCAGCGCCTGCGGCGCGATGCCGGCGTCAATGGCGGCGTCCAGCAGCGCCATGCGCTCGGCGGAGGAGAAGCTGTTCGCCTCGCCGGTGGTGCCCAGCATGGCGATGCCGTCGCAGCCCTCCGCCAGCAGGCGCTTCGCATGGGCCACGAAGCGCGCGTGGTCGGGCGCGAGATCGGCGTCGAGCGGGGTGAGGGCGGCGGAAAAGACGCCGGATGGTGCGAGGCTCACAGGGCCCACTCCTCATTCATCGAGACATGCTTGATGGCCTGGCGCCAGAAGGTGAAGGCGATGTGCAGCCTGCCGTCGCGGCCCTGGATGACGGAGGGGTAGCTGAACTCGCGGTTCAGCTTGTCCTTGCTGTTGTTGGTCATGCAGAAGCCGTCGCCTTCCTCCAGGTTCCGGCGGTGCGGGAATGTGCGCCCGCCATCCTCCGAGAGCGCGAGCGTCAGCGGCGCGCGCGGGGCGCCCCAGAAGGCGCCCTCGCTCACCTGCGCCTCCTCCTCGCCGCCTTCGATGTCGTCATAGAGGGAGAGGCGGCGGCCGGTGGCATCGGCGCGGGATGAGTGGTTGTAGACCAGCACGATGCGCCCCGAGGCGAGGCGCGCGGCGCAGACGGAGGAGTTGTTGTTGGGCAGCGCCAGCGGCACCGGCGCCGACCATGCGCGCCCATCGGCCGAGCGCGACACCTGCACGAAATCGGCGCGGCGCGAGCG
This sequence comes from Rubritepida sp., assembly GCA_041639675.1. Lineage (GTDB taxonomy): Bacteria > Pseudomonadota > Alphaproteobacteria > Acetobacterales > Acetobacteraceae > Roseococcus. Next base: position 3,327 of record JBEQBS010000195.1, read on the forward strand.
GAAGAAGGCCACGTAGTCCGCGCCCGCATCCACGATGGCCATGTGCACGGCGCCCAGCGAATCCGGCACCGGGTGCTCCATCCAGGTGGCGCCCCCGTCCTCGCTCACCATCACCGAGGAGGTGTCCAGGTCGCCGGTCCAGGCGCCGCCCTCGGGCTTGGTGCAGCGCCACACCGGCAGCAGCCAGGCGCCGTCGCGCGCCACCACGATGGGGGCGCGGATGAACAGGCCCGGCGTGCCCAGCAGGGTTTCGATCGGCCCCCAGGAGCGGCCGCCATCGCGCGAGATGCGCCGCCGCACGATGGCCGTATCCTGGTTGCCGCCCAGCTGCGCGGTCCAGAGCAGCCACAGCGCGCCATCGGGCGCGGTCCAGAGCAGCGGATTCTGCTCGCTGCGCGTCGGGTCGTCGGACAGCACCTGCGCCTCGCCCCAGCGATCCGCCCCCGGCTCCAGCCGCGCGAGGTGGACGGAGATGTCGGGCACGCCTTCCTGGGTGCCGCCGAACCAGGTGGCCAGCAGCGTGCCGTCCGCCAGCTCGTGCAGGGTGGCGGCGTGGTTCTGCACGGCCGGCGTGGGGATGAAGGCCTCCATCCGCGCCGGGTCGTCGGCGCGCGGGGCCAGGGCGGGGGTGAACTCCATCAGAACGCCCTTTCGTAGAGGGAGAGGATCTCGCCCTCGCTCATGTCGCGCGGGTTGTTGTCCAGCAGGCGGCGGATGGCGTGCGCCTCCTTCGCCATCGCCGGGAGGTCCTCGGCGGGGATGCCATGCGCGCGCAGCCGCATGTCCAGGCCCAGCGCGGCGCAGAATTCCGTCACGTCGCCGCCCAGCGCATCCAGCACCAGCGCGGTCTTCGCCTCGGCGGCCGGGGCGTTGAAGGCCAGCGCGTGCGGCATGATGAGGGCGCAGGCCAGGCCATGCGGCAGGTGGTGCCGCGTGCCCAGCGGATAGGCGATGGCATGGCCGGAGGTGGTGTTCACCGGCCCCAGCCCGAAGCCGCCATGGAGCGAGGCGAGCATCAGCCCGGCACGCGCCTCGGCATCCGCGCCGTCCTCCACCGCGCGCCGGAGGAAGCGGCCGACGAGGCGGATGCCCTCCAGCACATACAGGTCAATGGCCGGATGCGCCTTCTTCGAGGTGAAGCATTCGATGCAATGCGCCAGCGCGTCCAGGCCCGTGGCGGCCGTCACGGCGGGCGGCACGGAATGGGTCAGCGTGGCGTCCACCACCGCGATGTCGGCCAGCATGTGGCGGGACTGCACGGCCACCTTGTTGCGGGTGGCGGGGTCCGTCACCAGGGCGCGGGTGCCGGCCTCGCTGCCCGTGCCGGCGGTGGTGGGGACCTGGGCCAGCAGGACGGAGCGGCCGGCCACCTTGTCGGGGCCGGCCACGTCATGCAGCCCCTGGCCGGAGCCGGGCAGGACGGCGACCAGCTTCGCCAGGTCCATGGCGCTGCCGCCGCCGAAGCCGATCACGCAATCCGGCTGCATGCGTTCGGCCAGGGTGCAGGCGGCCAGCAGGTTGGGCAAATCGGGCTCGGGCTGCACCTCGGCGAAGACGCTCACCTCGCCCGGCAGGTCCAGCAGCGCCACGCGCGCCGCGCCCGATCGCCCCGTGACGACCAGCGGCCGCCGCACGCCCCGCGCCCGCGCCCAGCGGCCGAGCTCCGGCAGGGTGCCGTCGCCCAGGTGCAGCACGGGCGGGCGTTCGATCAGCAGCGGCGTCATGCCAGCTTCTCCGCGTATTCGATGGCTTCCAGCAGCGAGGTGGCGGAGGCGATGCCCTGCCCCGCGATGTCGAAGGCGGTGCCGTGGTCCACGCTGCTGCGGATGATCGGCAGGCCCAGCGTGACGTTGACGCCCGACAGCGCGTCCCACAGCCCCGTCTCGGGGTTCACGTGGAAGCCCAGCAGCTTCACCGGGATGTGGCCCTGGTCGTGGTACATCGCCACCACGGCGTCGTAGCGCCCGGCGCGCAGCTTCACGAAGACCGTGTCGCCCGGCACCGGGCCTTCCACCAGCAGGCCATCCGCATTGGCCTGCGCGATGGTGGGCACGCTCACCGTGTCGTCCTCCGTGCCGAACAGCCCGCCCTCGCCCGCATGCGGGTTCAGCGCCGCCACCGCGATGCGCGGGCGTTCGATGCCAAGCCGCAGCAGCGCGGCATGCGTCAGGTCCAGCACCAGGCGCAGGCGCTGCGGCGTCAGGCGCTTGGGCACATCGGCCAGCGCGCAATGGGTGGTGACGTGGGAGACGCGCATGTTGCCATGCGCCAGCAGCATCACCGAGCCCTTCACGCCGGTCAGCTCCGCCAGCATTTCGGTATGGCCGGCATAGTGGTGGCCGGCGAGGTTCAGCGCCTCCTTGTTGAGCGGCGCGGTGACGATGGCGCCGGCGCGCCCGGCCAGGCACAGCCGCACCCCGGCGGCGATGGCGTGGAAGGCGAAGTCGCCGGCGGCCGCCTGGACCTGCCCGGTGGCGATGGGCACGTCGGGCTTCGCGGGCAGGATGGACAGGGCGGGCCAGTCCTCGCCCTCCGCCACGCGGGGCATCGGCAGGCCGGGGGCGAAGCGGTCGCGCGCCGCCTCCATGCAGCCCGCATGGCCGATCACCAGCAGGCGGAGTTCGCCGGCATCCAGGCGCGGCCGCAGGGCGAGCGCGGCCTTGGCAATGACCTCCGGCCCGATGCCGGCGGGGTCGCCCATGGTGATGGCGAGGGTCTTGGTCATGCAGGGATTCCCGTGGGGAAAAGCAGGTCGCGCCACAGCGAAGGCCCGCCGAAGGCGCCGGACTTGGAAACCACCGCCACGCCGTCCCACACGCCGCCGCGCAGCACCGCGCGCGGCACGCCGGGTTCGGCCAGGCCGGTGGCGATGATGGCGTCGGCGTGCAACGCCAGGGCGGCGGCGCGCAGCGTCTCGCCGCCCGCGGCCAGCAGCGTGCCGGGGCGCGGCAGGG
>JBEQBS010000196.1:0-6197 GCA_041639675.1 Rubritepida sp.
GCCGCTGCGGGCGCGCCCGCGCTGCTGCGCCTCGGCCGGCAGGGCGAGCAGCAGGGCCAGCAGGGCAAGGATGGGCAGGCGCGGCACCCGGCCCTTCTGCCGCCCTCAGCCGATGAAGGCCAGCGACGCCTCGGCCTGCGCCCGCGTCAGCCCCCACAGGTTGAAGGCCCCCGCCGCGCCCTCGAAGCGCACCACCGTGCCGAAATCCGTCACCGCCAGCTCCGCCAGGCTGGCCGCGCCGCCGGCGATCTCCACCCGCAGTGTGGCATCGCCGCCGAAGACATTGTCCTGGCCCCAGGCCGGGCCGTCGAAGCGCACCGTGTTGCCGCCGCCGGCCAGCACCAGCAGGTCGTCGCCGCCACCGCCGGCCAGGGTGTCGCCGCCGGCCAGCCCCACCAGCAGGTCGTCGCCCAGCCCGCCGGACAGGGTGGAGGCCAGCGCGGCATTGCCATACAGCGAATCCGCCGCCGCCCCGCCGCCCAGCACCCGCGCCGCGCCGGTCAGCAGCGCCAGCTCCAGCCCCGCCGCCGCCTCCCACCCATCGGCCGAGACCCAGGCCACGTCGCGCCCGCCGCCCGCCGCCTCCACCGCCACGTCCCGTGCATCGGCGATGAAGAAGGTGTCGTCGCCCAGCCCGCCTTCCAGCCGGTCGCCGCCGCCCTGGCCCAGCAGCAGGTCGTCGCCCTCGCCGCCCAGCAGCGTGTCGCCGCCCGCGGCCGAGCCATACAGCGTGTCCGCCCCGGCGCCGCCCTCCAGCACCGCGGCCGCCGTGGCGAAGGAGGCGAGGGTGGCCCCGCCATCGCCCGCCGCCACCCGGCCCGCGCCGGACAGCAGCACCACCTCCACATGCGCCGCCGCGGCCAGGCTGCCGCCGGCCAGCACCACCACGTCGCGCCCGCCGCCGGCCTGCTCCACCACCAGGCTCCCCGCGCCATCGGCGCCGAGGACGTAGAGGTCGTCATCCGCGCCGCCTTCCAGCCGGTCCGCCCCGCCCTGGCCGATGAGGGTGTCGTTGCCCGCCCCGCCCAGCAGCGTGTCCGCCTGCGCCGAGCCGAACAGGATGTCGTCCCCGCCATGGCCGGCCAGCGTGCCCGGCGCATCGGGGGTGGCGATGAGGGTCTCGGCATGCGCCGCGCCCTCCAGCCGCCGCGCCGCGCCGAAGCCGGCCAGCACCTCGACGCCCGCGGCGTTGACGAAGCCATCCACCGAGGTCAGCACCGTGTCGCGCCCTGCCGTGGCGTCGGCGGCGGTGTCAATCGTGGTGCCGGCGATGGTGACGATGAAGACGTCGTCGCCATCGCCGCCGCTCAGCAGGTCGGCGCCCGCATCGTTCAGCAGCAGATCGTCGCCCTGGCCGCCCACCAGCGTGTCGGCGCCCTCGCCGCCGGTGAGGGTGTCGTTGCCGCCATCGCCGCGCAGGGTGTCGTCGCCCTCCAGCCCGTTGATGGTGTCGTCGCCCCAGCCGCCGGCGATGAGGTTGGCCAGCCGGTCGCCGAACAGCACGTCGTCGCCCGGCGTGTCCTGGAAGGCCGGCGCGCGGGCCTGGAACACCAGCGCCCCGGGCGTGAGCGGCACCGGCGGCCCGCTGGCCCCGCGCACGATGAGCGTCGTGCCGTCGGCCCACCCGTTGCCGTTCCAGTCGAACAGGAAATAGCCGCCACCCGCCTCCGGCTCCCAGGAGAGTTCCGGCCGGCCGGTGGCGGTGAAGCCCGTCACCAGCGTCAGCGGCCCCAGCGCCGAAAGGTCCAGCAGGTCGCCGGGGGTGAAGTCCATCACCTCGTTCAGCAGGAAATCGCGCGAGGCGATGCGGAAGGTGTCGCGCCCCGCGCCGCCGAACAGCAGGTCCGTGCCGTCGCTGCCCAGCAGCGTGTCGTCGCCCGCGCCGCCCAGCAGCGTGTCGGTGTTGTCGCCGCCCGCCAACGTGTCGTTGCCCCCCAGCCCGTCCAGCGTGTTGGGCCCCCCGGCATCGCCCAGCACGTCCGCCCCCGCCGTGCCGGTGGTGGCGGAGGCCGCGACCGCCACCAGGATGCGCGAGCCCGGCGCCGTCTCGCGCAGGGCCAGCGGCGTGCCGAAGGCCAGGGAATTGCTGCCGATGCCGTCGAAGCGGTTGGTGAGGAAGGTGCCGTCCTGCGGCCAGCCATCGGCCACGCGCCACTGCACCGATTGCAGGCCGGGCGTGCGGATGCCGTCCCAGGCGGCCTCGCCGTCGAAGACCAGCCCGGTGATGGCGGAGAGGTCCAGCCGGTCGCCGATGCCGAAATCCGGCAGCACGTCGCCGCGCAGGTCGGTGATGGCGGTGAATACGAAGGTGTCGGCGCCATCCCCGCCGGTGAGGGTGTCGCGGCCGGCGCCGCCCTCCAGCCAGTCGTCGCCGGCGCCGCCATCGAGGGTGTCGTTGCCCCCCAGCCCCAGCAGCGTCTCGGAGCGCGCGCCGGTGGGCTGTCCGCCCGTCACCCCGGCGGACACGCCGCCAGGGGTGATGACGTCATTGCCGCCGGTGCCGGTGATGGTGGTCATGGGCCGCATGCTCCGGGGAAGATTACCGAAGATTTATCAACCAATGGCCGTCAGTCAATGCGGAAGCGTGCGGTCCTGCACGGTCAGCGCCGCCGCGCCTCCACCAGCACGCCCGCTTCCGCCAGCCTTGCGATCTCCTCCTCGCTGAAGCCGCGCGCCGCCAGCACGCTGCGCGTGTGCTCGCCGAAGCGCGGCGGCACCGCCCGCGTGCCGCCCGGCGTGCGCGAAAGCTTGATCGGCGTGCCCAGCGCCCGCACGCCGTCCAGCACCGGCGCCATGCCGCGATGCGCGGTGTGGGCGGCGGCCATCGCCTGGTCCACCCCCAGCACCGGCCCGGCCGGCAGCCCGGCCGCCAGCATCCGCTGGCAGAGGTCATGCCCGTCCTCGCCCGCGAAGCGCTCGGCCAGGATGGCCATCAGCGCCGGCTTGTTGGTGACGCGCGCGCCGTTGGTGGCGAAGCGCTCGTCGCGCGCCAGGTGGTCCAGCCCCAGGAAGGCGCAGAACTTGCGCCAAGTGGGGTCGTTGCCCACGCCCACGAAGATCTCGCAGGTGGCGGTGGTGAACTTGGCATAGGGCGCCAGGTTCGGGTGCGGGTTGCCGGTGGCGACGGGGCGCCTGCCGTTGAGGAAGAAATTGGCCGCATGCGGGTGCAGCAGCGCCATGCCGCAGTCGTGCAGCGTCATGTCGCAATACTGGCCCTGGCCGCTGCGCTCGCGCTCATGCAGCGCCATCAGGATGGCGATGGCGGAAAACAGCCCGGTGGCGATGTCCACGATGGGCGTGCCCAGCCGCGTCGGGCCGGAATCCTCCGTCCCGTTGATGGACATGAGGCCCACCATGGCCTGCAGGATGGCGTCATAGCCCGGGAAGCCGCCCAGCGGCCCGGTGGCGCCGAAGCCGGAGACGCGGCAATGCACCAGCCGCGGGAAGCGCTTGCTCAGCACCTCCTCGAAGCCCAGCCCCCATTTCTCCATGGAGCCGGGCTTGAAGTTCTCCACCAGCACGTCGGCGCCGTCCAGCAGGCGCAGCAGCACCTCGCGCCCCTCCGGCGTCGCCAGGTCGAGGCCCACCGACTTCTTGTTGCGGTTCACCCCGATGAAGTAGGAGGCGTCGCCATGCGCGTCGAAGGGCGGGCCCCAGTCGCGCACCTCGTCGCCCTGGGGGGGTTCCAGCTTGATGACCTCGGCGCCGTGATCCGACAGGATCATGGTGCAGTAGGGGCCGCCCAGCACGCGCGTCAGGTCCACCACGCGCAGCCCGGCCAGGGCGCCGGGCCCGGTGGCGAGGCCCTTGGTTTCCGTCACCTTCATCCCGTCCATTAGGCGGCGTCCTCCTCGTTGCCGGGCCGATTCAGGCGTCCGCGCCCTTCGGCGCCCCCGCCATCGGGCCGGTGTCCAAACACCCGGGCGCAGAACTCCGGGTAGGTTTCCAGCATCTCGTCGCAGACCGGGCCGCGCAGCAGCGCCAGCTCCGCCGCCGTGGGCGCCGGCGTCTCGCCCACGCCCGGCGCCACGTCGAAGGCGAAGCCGGTGGCGGCGCGCACGCCCTCCACCGTCTCGCCCGGATGCACGCTTTCCAGGGTGAAGCGCGCCCGCGCGGCGTCGAAGGAGAAGACGCACCTGCCCGTCACCAGCGCCTGCGCATGGCCGCGGCGGAACACGCCGGGTTCGGACACGCCGGGCGCCGAGACATGCTCCACCCGCTCCACCAGCACGCGGGGCGAATGCTCCTCGCGGAACAGGATGGTGCGCCCGGCCATCATGTACATGAAGGCCGAGCCGAAGGAGCCGGGAAACCGCACCCCGCGCCCCGGCCATTCCCCGGTGCCGATCAGGTTCAGGTCGCCATTGCCGCCGATCTGCCCGCCGCCCAGGAAGAACAGCCCGATCCGCCCCTGCCCCGTCAGGTCGAACAGCTCGCGCGAGCCCTCGGTGAAGGGGTTGCCGGTGCGCTTGTGCAGCAGCGACAGGCGGATCGGCGCGCCCTGCTTCACCGCCAGCCAGCAGGCGGCGGCGGGGATGGGCGAGGCCGCGCCGACCGCGGCATGCGCCACCGGCTCCGCCAGGATCAGCCGCGCCAGCACGCAGGCCAGCAGCTCCTCCGGGGCGTGCGTCATGCCGCCACCCTGTGCGCGAAGACGTGCTCCGCCACCCAGGCGTCGAAGCCCTCCTGCGTGCGCGCCGCGCGGGCGTAATCCGCCACGAAGGCGGCGTCGAAGCCGTATTCGTTGAGCAGCGCCACCGGATGCGCGCCGCGCTCCGCCAGGGCGATGCCGCTGATGTAGGTCGCGCTGATCGTGCCCGGCGCCAGGCGCTCATCCTCCAGGAAGTTGCCGGGCACCACGCGCTCCACCGTCACCAGCGCGCGTTGGCTGGCATGGGCCAGGGTGGCGCATTCCCGCCGCCGGCCGAGCCAGACATTGCCCGCCTCGTCGGCCATGGCGGCGTGGAAGGCGGCGATGTCGGGCGAGAGGGCGGGCAGGCAGAGGATGCGCTCGCCGGTGAAGGGCGCCTCGATCACGCGCCAGTCCGGGCGGTTCGCCAGGATGTCGCTGCCGATGACGCCGCGCAGCGGCATGAAGGGCACGCCCTTCTCGCTGGCCTGGAGCATGGCGTGGATGGCCGGGCAGGTGGCGTCCAGCACGCGGATGGTCCCGGCCTTCACGGCCGCCGTGAAGCGCGGCGCGAAGCCGGCCTCGCCCAGCGAGCAGGCGGAGGTCTGCACCTCCGCCACGCAGCCGGCGCCGATCAGCAGGTCGGTCGCGAAGCCGGAAACGGGGACGCCCAGCAGCCGCAGCCGCCTCGCCCCGCGCCGCACCAGCGCCTTGGCCAGCGCCACCGAGGGCAGCGAGTTGTCCGGCGGCAGCGCCACCAGCGCCCCGTCGGGCACCGATGCGGCCATCTCCTCCAGCGTCATCATGCGCCGTGATCCTTCCTGGGCGTCGGGGCGATTCGTAACGCCCCTGCGCTGCCGCGTCACGCCCACCCGTGCCATGCTGGCGCCATGCCCCTCCGCATCGCCCCGCTGGCCACCGCGCAGGACCTGGCCGACTTCGCCGCGCTGCTGGATGCCTATGTGGCGTCGCTCGGCGTGGACCTGGCCTTCCAGGGCTGGGCCACGGAACGCGCCGGCCTGCCCGGCCCCTATGCCCCGCCGCGGGGCGCGGCGCTGCTGGCGCGCGGCGCGGATGGCGCGCCGCAGGGCTGCGTGGCGGTGCGGCCCCTGCAACCGGGCGCCGCAGAGATGAAGCGCCTGTATGTCGCCCCTGCCGCGCGCGGCACCGGGCTTGGCCGCGCCCTGGCCCAGGCCGCCATCGCCGCCGCCCGCGCCGCCGGCCATGCGGTGCTGATGCTGGACACGCTGCCCTCCATGGCGGCGGCGCAGGGCCTCTACCGCGCGCTGGGCTTCGTGCCCTGCGCGCCCTACGGCACGGCGGCGCTGCCCGGCACGCTGTTCCTCAGCCGCGTGCTCTGAGCCCCCACCACAGCGCCGCCCCGGCCAGCAGCCCCCAGAAGGCCGCGCCGATCCCCGCCACCGAAAGCCCGGAGGCCGCGACCAGGAAGCACGCCACCGCCGGCAGCTGCGTCGCCTCCTCCGCCAGGGCCGCGCGCAGCGCCCCGGCCAGCGCCCCCAGCAGGGCGAGGCCCGCCACCGCCTGGATCAGCAGCGGGGGTGCCGCC
>JBEQBS010000197.1:0-6171 GCA_041639675.1 Rubritepida sp.
AGCTGCGCCAGCAGGGCGGGCACGCTGCGCGCCGCGCGCGCCCCGCCATCCGGCGGCAGGGCGCCGCCGCCATACAGCGCGCGCACCTCCGCCTCCTCCAGCGCGCTCAGCAGCACGCGGCCCATGGAGGTGGCATGCGCCGGCAGCCGGGAGCCCACCTGCACCACCGAGGCGAGCGAGCCCCGCGTCGGGCAGCGGGCGAGGTAGACTACCTCTCGCCCCTCCAGCACGCCCAGATGGGCGCTCCATCCCGTGCGGTCGCGCAGCGCCTCCAGCTGCGGCACCGCGAGTTCCAGCAGGTCGCGCGAGGCGAGCATGCCATAGCCCAGCCGCAGCACCTCCGGCCCCAGGGCATAGGCGCGGGAGCGGCGGTCCTGCACCAGGCAGCCCGCATGCTCCAGCGTGTAGACCACGCGGAAGGCGGCGGCGCGCGTCACGCCGATGGCGGCGGCGATCTCGCTCAGCGTCATGTGCCGGCGCTCGGCGGTGAAGGCGCGCAGCACGTCGAGGCCCCGCAGCAGGCCGGGGACAAGATACCGATCAGGATCGTCGGTTTCACCCATGAAACACATCATGGCCGACAAAACGCACCGCCGATACCCCTGCCGCCAGCGAAGGAGAACCCCGCCATGAACGAGATGACCCGCCCCGCCACCCTGGCCGACGCGCTGCGCGCCAACGTGGTGCGCCACGTGGACAAGAGCTTCGACTGGGATGCCTTCCCTTCCAACCGCGGCTACCCCGACCTGGCGCGGGCGCAGATGCGCTATGTCGGCGCCGGCGGCAGCCCCAAGGTGGGCGAGGCCGGGACGCTGAAGCCCGAGCACTTCACCGTCTCCCTCATCCACAAGCCGGTGGGGAACTACGCCGCCTGCCATTCGCACGAGATCGAGGAAAGCTTCCTCATCATCGCCGGCGTGCTGACCGTGGGGTGGGAGCGCGACGGCGAGGTGGTGGAGGTGCGCCTCGGCCCGAAGGACATGATCCTCAACGCGCGTGACGTCGGCCACGGCTTCCGCAATGACGGCATCGAGCCGGTGCTGATGAGCATCAGCGTGGATGTGGGCAAGCCGCTGCCCCCGGTTTACCTGTATCACCCCAAGATCGGCACCGACCCCGCCCTGGCCCGCGCCTTCGGTGCGGCCCCCGGCAAGACCCTGCCGCATGACCCCAACGGCGCGCACCCCCTGCAGCGGCAGCTGGCCCGCAACGTGGTGCGCCACGCCGAGGCGCCGGTGATCCGCGAGGCCGCCGGCTTCCAGCGCCGCGTCTATGTCGGCGAGGGCGGGGTGCAGAGCGACACCTGCCGCAAGGAGATGTGGGGGGTGCCCGCCGGGGTGGGCGTGCAGCCCTATGCCCGCGGCGTGGAGGAAGCCTTCCTGGTGCTGGAAGGCGAGCTGGAGGTGGGCTGGCTGGACGAGGCCGGGGCGCGCGAGACGGCGGTGCTGGGCCCGCGCGACCTGCTGCTGACCCCCGCGGGCCGGCCGCACTGGTTCGCCAACCGCGGCACCGGCCCGGCGACGGTCTGGGCCGTGGTGGGCGACAGCGCGCCGGAGGCCGTGCGCTTCCAGGCGGGCTGACCGCAGGGGATGGGCGCTACTCCGCCGGCGCCGCCGGCGGGTGGTGCCCCATCGCCCCGCGCCCGCGCGAGAGCCGGCGCGCCAGCCCCTCGAAGCCCAGGAACAGCACCGGCGTCACGAAGAGCGTCAGCACCTGCGAGACGGCGAGGCCGCCCACCACGGCGATGCCCAGCGGCTGGCGCAGCTCCGCCGCGGCACCCCAGCCGGCGGCGATGGGCACGGCGCCGGCGGCGGCGGCCAGCGTCGTCATCAGGATGGGGCGGAAGCGCAGCAGGCAGGCCTCGCGCACCGCCTGCAAGGGGGGCGCGCCCACGCGCTGGCGGTGCAGCGCCACGTCCACGATCATGATGGCGTTCTTCTTCACCAGCCCGATCAGCAGCAGCACGCCGATCACCGCGATCACGCTCAGATCCATCCCGAACAGCCACAGCGTGCCGAAGGCGCCGAGCGCCGCCGCCGGCAGGCCCGAAAGGATGGTGAGCGGGTGGATGAAGCTCTCGTAGAGCACGCCCAGCACGACATACATGATGAGCACGGCGGCCAGCACCAGCCAGCCCTGCCCGGCCAGCGCCTGCTGGAACACCTGGGCCGAGCCGCTGAAGCCCGTCACCACCGTGGGCGGGATGCCCATCTCCCGCTCCACGGCGCGGATGGCGTTCACCGCATCGCCCAGCGCCACGCCCGGCGCGGTGTTGAAGCCGATGGTCACGGCCGGCAGCTGCCCCTGGTGCCCCACCGTCAGCGGGCCCGAGCGGCGCTCGATGGTGGCGAGCGCGGAAAGCGGCACCAGCCGCCCCGTATTGGCGCGCAGGTAGAGCTTGGCCAGCCCCGTCTCGTCCCGCTGGTCCTCCGGCAGCGCCTCCAGGATCACGGGGTAGGCGTTGGCCTGGCCGTAGATGGTGCTGATCTGCCGCGCGCCGAAGGCGGAGTAGAGCGCCTGGCGCACCTGGTCCACGCTCACGCCCAGCGCCGTGGCGCGGTCGCGGTCCACGTTGACCATCACCACCGGGCTGTCGAGCTGGAGGTCGGTGTTCACGTCCTGCAATTGCGGCAGGCGGGCCAGGCGCTGCTCCAGCCGCGGCGCCCAGTCGTACAGCTCGTCCAGCCGCAGCCCCTGCATGGTGTAGATGTAGAGGGTGCGCGCCTGCCGCGCCCCGAAGGAGATGTTCTGGATGGGCTGGATGAAGACGCGCATGCCCGGCACGCCGCCGGCCTGGCGGCGCAGCTCCTGGATCACCTGCTCCACCGGCGGGCGCTCGCGCCGGTCCTTCAGCTCCACGAAGAGCCGCCCCTGGTTGATGGAGGCCGAGCCGCCGGTGGCGCCGACGGAGGAGACGACGGAGGTGACGTGGGGCGAGCGCTCGAAGATGGCGGCCACGCGGCCCTGCATCTCGCCCATCGCCAGGATGGAGGTGCCGCGCGGGCCCTCCGTGTTGACCTGGAGCAGCCCCGTGTCCTCGATCGGGAAGAAGCCCTTGGGCATCTTCACCGCCATCCAGCCCGCGCCGAGCAGCGAGGCGACGAACAGCGCCCAGACCACGAGGCGGAAGCGCAGCGCCAGGTCCAGCAGCCAGGCATAGCCGCGCTCGACGCCCACGAAGCCGCGCTCCAGCGTGCGGTCCAGCCAGCCGGGCTTGCCGTGGTGCGCCGGCATGCGCGACGCCATCAGCGGCGTCAGCGTCAGCGAGACGACGAGCGAGGCGATGACGGCGAGCGAGACGGTGGCGGCGAAGGCGTTGAACACCCGCCCCACCACGCCGCCCATCAGCAGGATGGGCAGGAAGACCGCGATGAGCGACAGCGTGATGGAGAGGACGGTGAAGCCCACCTCCTTCGCGCCGCGGATGGCGGCCTCGACCGGCTTCATCCCTTCCTCGATGTGGCGGACGATGGCCTCCAGCACCACGATGGCGTCGTCCACCACCAGCCCGACCGCGATGGTCAGCCCCAGCAGCGTCACGTTGTCTATGCCGTAGCCCAGCGCGTACATCAGCCCGAAGGTGATGCACAGGCTGATCGGCACGGCGACCGAGGGGATCAGCGTCGCCGTCACGCGGCGCAGGAACAGGAAGCACACCAGCACCACCAGCCCGATGGCGATGACCAGCGATTCCTGCACGTCATGCACCGCCGCGCGGATGGATTTCGAGCGGTCGAGCATCACGCCCAGCCGCGCGCCGGGCGGCAGGGCGGACTGCATGGCCTCCAGGTTGCCCAGCACGCCATCCACCACGTCCACCGTGTTGGCGTCGGGCTGGCGGAACACCGCCAGCACCAGGGCCCGCTGCCCGTCGCGCCAGGAGGCGACGCGCTCGTTCTGCACGCCATCCGCCACCTCCGCGATCTCGCCCAGGCGCACCGGGGTGCTGGCGCGCCCGGCGACGACGATCTGCGAGAAGGCGGCGGCATCCTGCGGCTGGTCGTTGGCGCGCAGCGTCAGCTGCTGGCGCTGGCCGGTCAGCAGCCCCACCGGGGCGTTGCTGTTGGCGGCCTGGATGGCCTGGCCCACCGTGTCGAAGGCCATGCCCATGGCGGCGATGCGGTCGGGGTCCAGGCGCACGCGCACGGAGAAGATCTGCTCGCCGAAGGTCGTCACCTGCGCCACGCCCTGCACGCGCGACAGCGCGGGCGCGATGATGGTGGAGGCGACGTCCTGCAGGCGGTAGAGCGGCGCGTCGCCGCCGCCCAGCGTGAGCAGCAGCACCGGCGCATCCGCCGGGTTCACCTTGCGGTAGGAGGGCGGCGTGGTCATGTCCACCGGCAGGCGTCGCTGGGCGCGGGTCAGCGCCGCCTGCACGTCCTGCGCCGCGCTGTCTATGTTGCGGCCGAGCTGGAATTGCAGCGTGAGGTTCAGCGTGTCCTGCCCGGAGGTGCTGTTCATGCTCTCCAGCCCGGCGATGGTGCTGAACTCGCGCTCCAGCGGCAGGGCCACGCTGGTCGCCATCGTCTCGGGGCTGGCGCCGGGGAAGGTGGCGAAGACGGAGATCACCGGGAAGTCCACCCGCGGCACGGCGGCCACCGGCAGGCGGGTATAGGCGACGATGCCCGCGACGATTGCCGCCAGCGACAGCAGGATCGTCATCACCGGGCGGCGGATGCAGAGCTCGGAGACGTGCATGGCGCTCAGCCCGCCTGGCTCACGCGCTGCGGGGCCGGCGGCGGTGGCCCGCGCTCGGCGGCGCGGGCGCCGTCGGTCACGCGCTGGGCGCCGTCCACGATCACCTTCTCGCCATCCGCCAGCTCCCCGCGCACCACCGCGCGGTCGCGCACGGTGCGCACCAGCGTCACGGCGCGGCGGCGCGCCGTGCCGTCGGGCGCGAGGACGAAGAGGTAGCGCCCGTTCTGCCCGTTCTGCAGCGCCGCCGAGGGCACGCTCACCGCATCCTGGTCCACCGCCGGGGCCAGGGTGACGCGCACGTATTGCCCCGGCCACAGCGCGCCATCCGGGTTGGCGAAGCGGGCGCGCAGCTGGATGGTGCCGGTCTGGGTGTCCACCGCGCTGTCCACGAAGACCAGCGTGCCTTGGCTGGTCGCCTGGCCCTCGCCATCCGGGGTGGCCTGCACCGGGATGCCGGCGGGCGTGGCCAGGGCGGCGCGGATCTGCGGCAGCCAGCGCTCGGGCACGGCGAACTGCACCAGCACCGGGTCCATCTGGGTGATGCTGCCCAGCGCCACGCTTTCCGCCGCGCGCACGAAGTTGCCCACGCGCAGCGGCAGGGCGCCCAGCTTGCCCGTCGCCTCGGCGTTGATGGTGGCGAATTCGATGTTCAGCCGCGTCTGCTGGATCAGCGCCTCGGTGGCGCGGGCATTGGCGGCGGCGGCGGCGGCATCGGCCTGGGCCTGCTCGAAGCGCTGCTGCGCCGCGAAGCCCTCGCCGCGCAGCGACTGGTAGCGCACGGCATCGGCCTGGGTGCGGGTGGCCTGGGCGCGCAGGGCGGCCAGCTGCGCCTCCTGCTGGGCCAGCAGCGCCTGGTTGATGCGGGAGTCCAGGGTGAAGAGGCGCTCGCCGCGGCGGACCATCTGGCCCTCGGCGGCGTGCACCTCGGTGATCTGGCCGTCCACGCGGGTGCGGATCGTCACCACGGATTCGGCCACCACGGTGCCATTGGCCAGCACCTCCACCGGCATGGCGCCCACGCGGGCGGCTTCCGTCGTCACCGGCACGGCGGGCTGCTGAGCCAGGGCAGGGGCGGCGCACAGCAACGGCAGGAGGAGAAGGAAACGGCGCATCGGCACTCCGGCAGGTGGTCGGGCCCAGGCGCGAAGGCGCAGCTGGGGCGTCGGGAACCATTGCAGCGCGGCGCGGCCCCGGCGTCGAATGACAAGGCATTCACGTTACGCTTCGTCACGGCCGGGCGAATCCGCGCTAGCCTCCCTCCCAACGACTCAGAGGGGCGAAGCGATGCGGCGCTGGTGGCTGATCCTGTGCATGGCGCTGTGGCCCCTGGCGGCCGGCGCCTTCGACCTGCCCGGGCTTTCCAACGACAGCCTGGGCTACCGCGAGGCGCTGGAGCGCCGCTTCCCCGCCGGCGCCAGCCCGGCGGCCCGCGCCGCGGCCGATGCGCGCATCACGGCGGCCGAGCGCCGCCCC
>JBEQBS010000198.1:0-6155 GCA_041639675.1 Rubritepida sp.
CCTCCCGCCGGGCGTGGCGCTGCGCGAGGTGCACCAGCGCCAGCAGCAGGGCCGCGGCCGCCAGCGCCAGCGCCGCCAGCCCCGCCACCTGCCGCAGCCAGGCGGCGCGCAGCCCGGCGGGGTCCATGCCGTAGGTCACGGCCACCGGCAGGTCGCCCACGCGCATCGTGGCGTAGAAGCGCCGGCGGCCATCCACGGGCGAGGCCGCCTCCTCGAATCGCGCCACATGGCCGGGCGGGGCGCGCATCGCCTCGGCGATGGCGGCCGCCTGGCGGGAGCCGGGCGGCAGGCGCGGCGCGACGGGCGCCGCCGGCCCGGCCGGGTGACGCAGCAGGATGCTGCCATCCGCCCGCGCCACGCCGATCACGTCGCCCGGCGCCTGGAGCAGCGAGGCGAAGAACGGCCCGAAGGCATCGGCGCGGAAGGTGGCCCAGATGGTGCCCCCATCCGGCCGCCCATCCGGCCCCAGCCGCGGCCGGCCATAGGGGAAGACCCGCAGCCCGTTCACCCGGGCCACGATCGCCTCGCCCACGAAGGGGCCGGCGGTGGCGGGGTCGCGCTGGGCACGCACGTAGTCGCGGTCGGCGAAGGAGAGCGGCGCGGGCGGGAAGGGCGTGACGCTGAACTGCACGCCGATCCCCTCGGGCGAGATCATGCCCACGGCGCCGGCGCCCGGCGTCGCGCCGTCCAGCTCGCGCAGGAAGCGCGCGACCTCGGCGCTGCGGGCGATCTCCTCCCAGGCCATGCCGGCGGTGGCCTGCTGGATGGCGACCATCAGCGCATCCTGCGTCTCGAAGGCGCGCAGCACGTGCTCGCGCAAGGCGGCGGCGTTGCGGTCCACCTGGGCGCGCGCCTCGCGGTCCACCAGCCGCCAGGACCAGGTGGCGGCGGCGGCGAAGGCCAGCAGCGGCAGCAGCACCGCCGCGGCCCAGAGCGGCCAGAAATGGCGCCGTGCCGCGGGGGAATCGGCGCCCGCGTCCATCCGCGCCACCGTGCGACCGCATGCAGCGCCCGGCAATCTTTACATGCATGCCATGCGGCGGCCATGCTGGGCCACGCCACCCGCGCAGACGGGGGCGGAGGAGGACACGCCCATGATCGCCCGCCGCACCCTTCCCGTGCTCGCCGGGGGCCTGCTGGCCGCCCCGGCCGTCGCGCAGCAGGAGACGCTGCGCCGCGGCTTCTCGCCCGCCCGGCTGGATCGCTTCGCGCCCGCCATGGCGCGCGAGATCGAGCGCGGATCCTTCCTCGGCGCCGTGGCGCTGGTGGCGCGCGACGGCGAGGTGGTGCACCACGCCGCCTATGGCCACCGCGACATGGCGAGGCGCAGCGCCATGACGACGGACAGCATCTTCCTCATGGCCTCCATGACCAAGCCGCTGACCAGCGTGGCGGCGATGATGCTGGCCGAGGAAGGCCGCATCCAGCTGCGCGACCCGATCGGGCAGTACCTGCCCGAGCTGCGCAGCCTGGTGGTCCACACCCCCCAGGGCGACCAGCCCCTGGTGCGGCCCCCCACCGTGCAGGACCTGCTGCGCCACTCCTCCGGCTTCGTCTATGCCGATGCCGCGCCCGAGCGCATCCGCGACCTCTACCGCCAGCACGACATCGAGGCCCGCAACGGCCCCGTGCCGGGCGACGAGATGCTGCGCCGCCTGGGCACCATCCCGCTGGCCTTCCAGCCGGGGACGCAGTTCTTCTACTCCATCAGCACCGACATCCTGGGCCTGCTGCTGGAGCGCGCGGCGGGCGAGCGGCTGGACCGCATCATCGAGGCCCGCATCACCGGCCCGCTGGGCATGCGCGACACGGTGTGGTTCGTGGACGATGCCCGCGCCCCGCGCGTGGCCGAGGCCCCGGATTCCGACCCGCTGAAGGCCCCCATGTGGGCCTCCTACCGCATCCGCCAGGATGAGCGGGAGCGCTCCTACCTCAAGGGCGGGGCCGGCATGGTGGGCACCAGCGCGGACTACCACCGCTTCGCGCGGATGCTGTGCAACGGCGGCAGCTTCGAGGGGCGCCGCTACCTCTCCCCCGCCACCGTGCGCTTCATGATGAGCAACCACATCCAGGGCATGGGCGGCAGCCCGATGGCCAGCACCGGGCCGGGCTACGGCTTCGGCCTGGGCTTCGGGGTGCGGCTGGACCACGGGGCCGGCCACGCGCCCGGCAGCCCCGGGGACGCCATGTGGGCCGGCGCCTGGGGCACCTCCTTCACCATTGACCCGGCGCAGCGGCTGGTCGGCGTCTTCATGGCGCAGGGGCCCTCCAACCGCGTGCACACGCGCATGCTGTTCAAGAACCTGGTGTATGGTGCGCTGGTGGAACCTGCATGAGGGAGCGCGCGCGATGATCCTGCGGCCGATGGGCGCCTCGCTGGGGCTGCTGTCCCTGGCGGTGGCGGCGAAATGGGCCTTCCTGCTGGGGCTGGGGTTGGGCGCCGCCGCGGTGGCGGTGATGTGCGGCGGAAGGCGGCGGGACGCCGCGCCGGATGCGGCGATGGACCCGGCCTGACTGGACGGCCGCCGCCCGCCATGGCAGGGCGGCGGCCATGACGAACGCCCTTCCCCTCCCCCATGCCCTGCGCTTCGCGGGCATGGCCCTCCTCGGCTCCCTGGTGCTGGCCGCCTCCGCCCAGGTGGCGGTCCCGCTCTGGCCGGTGCCGATGACGATGCAGTCGCTGGCCGTGCTGCTGCTCGGCGCGCTGGGCGGGGCGCGGCTGGGGGTGGCGTCGGTGGCGCTCTACCTGGCGGAAGGGGCGATGGGCCTGCCGGTCTTCGCCCATGGCACGGGCGGACTGGCGGTGCTGGCGGGGCCGACGGCGGGCTTCCTGCTGGGCTTCCTGCCTGCGGCCGCCCTGGCCGGCCTGGCGCGCGGCCACTGGGCGCGGCGCGCGGGCGTGCTGCTGGCGGCGCACCTGGTGCTCTTCGTGCCCGGCGTGGCGTGGCTCGCCGGCTTCGTGGGCATGGAGCGCGCGCTCTGGGCCGGCTTCGTGCTGTTCATCCCCGGCACGCTGGTGAAGACCGCGCTGGCCTTCGCGGCGACGGCGGCGGTTCAGCGGATGGCGAGGTAGGCCAGGCGCTTCGCCTCGCGGCGGCCATGCGCCACCGCCGCGAGGATCAGCCCCACCGCGAAGGCCAGCAGCGCCGAGAGCACGAAGCCCGAGGCCAGCACGGCGGTCGGCAGCCGCGGCACCAGCCCGGTGCCCAGGAACTCGGCCACCACCGGCAGGCCCAGCGCCAGCCCCGCCAGCAGCAGCAGCGCCGCCACGGCGGAAAAGAACTCCAGCGGCCGTTCGCGCTGCACCAGCACGCCGATCAGGCGCAGGATGATGAAGCCGTCGCGGTAGGTCGCGAGCTTCGAGGTGCTGCCCTCCGGCCGCTCGCCATAGGGCGCGCTGATCTCGCCCACCGGCAGCTTCAGCTCCAGCGCGTGCACCATCAGCTCCGTCTCGATCTCGAAGCCCGAGGACATGGCCGGGAAGGACTTCACGAAGCGGCGGGAGAAGACCTTGTAGCCGCTCAGCATGTCGCGGGTCTGCTGCCCGAAGACGCGGCCCACCAGCCCGGTGAGCATGCGGTTGCCGAGGCGGTGCCCGGCGCGATACGCCTTCTGCCCCGTCTCCTCGCGGGCGACGTTCACCATGTCCAGCCGGCGGGCGATGGCGTGGTCCACCAGGCGGCGGGCGGCGGTGGCGTCGTAGGTGGCGTCGCCATCCACCATCACGTACCAGTCGGCCTCGATGTCGGCGAACATGCGCCGCACCACGCTGCCCTTGCCGGGGCGTGATTCGTAGGAGACGAGCGCGCCGGCCGCGCGCGCCGCCTCATCCGTGCCGTCGCGGCTGTTGTTGTCGTAGACGTGGATCTCCGCCTCCGGCAGCGCGGCGCGGAAGCCGCGCACCACCTCGGCCACGGTCAGCGCCTCGTTGTGGCAGGGGACCAGGACGGCGATGCGGGGGGTGGTGGAAGGCTTGTCGGACAAGGGATCGCGCCTGCGCCGGAGGGGAAGCGCCGTCTAGCGAGCAGGGGGTGTTCATGCAATACAGCCGCCCATGACGCGCGGACCCGCCCCCCTGCCCACCCGGGAGCCGCCCGCGGTCCTGGCGCGCCCCGCCGGCCTCGCGCTGCTGGGCGTCCTGCTGCTGCTGTCCGGCGCCGCCTCCGTGCTGGCGGGCACGGACCGCAACTGGGACCTGCAGAACTACCATGTCTATGCGCCGCATGCCTGGCTGCAGGGCCGGCTGTTCCGCGATGTCGGCGCCGGCCAGATCCAGGGCTACTTCAACCCGCTGATGCACCTGCCCTGGTATGGCGCCCTGCGCCTGCTGATGGACTGGCCGCGCGTCTTCGCCTTCCTCAACGGGCTGCCGGCCGGGCTGCTGGCCTACCTGTACCTGCGCATCGCCCATGCCCATGCCGCGATGCTGCTGGATGGCGCGGCGGCGCGCCTCGCCGCGGTGGGCGCGGCCGCCCTGCTGGGGCTCACCGGCGCCGCCTTCGTGCCGGGCATCGGCCTGTCCTCGGCGGATGTCTGGGTGGCCGTGCCGCTGATGGCGGCCTATGGGCTGATCCTGCGCGCGGCGATCCGGCGCGGCGTGGGCGAGGCGCCGGACTGGCGGGCGATGGCGCTGGCGGGGCTGCTGGCGGGGATGGCGACGGGGCTGAAGCTCACCTCCCTGCCCTTCGCCGCGGCGCTGGGGATCATGCTGCTGCTGGTGCTCGGGCTGCGGGCGGCGCTGGTGGCCGGCGCCGCCATGGCGCTGGGCTTCCTGCTGTGCTGGGCGCCCCATGCCTGGACCCTGTGGCGCGAGACGGGCAACCCCACCTTCCCGCTGAACAACGCCGTCTTCCGCTCGCCGGACTGGCTGCCGCGGAACTTCCTGGACACCCGCTTCCTGCCGCGCTCCGCGCTGCAGGGCGTCTTCTACCCCTTCTGGTGGCTGGACCACACCTCGGGCATGGTGAGCGAGCTGCGCATGCGCGACTGGCGCATGGCCATCGCCTTCGTCGCCGTCCTGCTCGCCATCCCGCCGGTGGCGCGTGGAGAGGCCGGGCGCGGCACCCGCGCCGCCTGGCTGCTGCTCGGCACCTGCGCCCTTTCCTATGCCGGCTGGGCGGCGCTGTTCGGCATCTACCGCTACCTGGTGTTCCTGGAGGTGCTGGCCTCGCTGGCCGTGCTGCTGGCCCTGGCGCTGCTGATGGCGCGGCGCGCGGTGCCGGTGGTGGCGGCGACGGCGGCGCTGGGCGTCCTCGCGCTGTCCACCACGGCATGGATGAACTGGGGCCATGGCCGGCATGGTGCCCGCATCATCGAGGTTCCGCCCCTGCCGGTGACGCGCGACGCCCTGGTCGTCACCACCGATGGCGAGCCCTATGGCTATCTCGTCGCCTTCCTCCCGCCGGAGGCGACGATCCTCGGCCTGCGCACCAACTTCATGCAGCCGGGCGAGGATCACGGGCTGGCCCGGCGCCTCCGCGCCCGGCTGGCGGCGCATGACGGCCCGGTCTGGGCCATCCATGCCCCGGGCGACGCCGCGGGGCGCGACGCCGCGCTGGCCGGCTGGGGGCTCCAGCTGGCGGGGGAATGCCGCGTGGTCGCCACCAGCCTGGCACCGGGCGGGCATTCCTTCTGCCCGGTCCGCAAGCGCGGCTGAGCGGCCGTCACACCCGCGCCGCGGCGCCGGGCGCCACCCACGCCAGCTCCCCGCCCGCCAGCACCGCCACCGGCGCGCCCGCCGATGTTGCCAGCAGCACATCCGCGCGCATCCCGTCCTCCAGCGCGCCGCGGTCGTGCAGCCCCATCGCCGCCGCCGGGTTGGCGCTGACCAGCGCCCAGGCGTCCGCCAGGCCAAGCACGCCGCGCCCCGCAAGGCGGAAGGGGGCGGCCGGCAGGGCGGGCCAGTGGTAGTCGCTCGCCAGCACCGTCACCAGCCCGCGTTCCGCCAGGGGGGCGGCGCCGGCCCAGCCCAGGTGGCTGCCGCCGCGCACCACGTTGGGCGCGCCCATCACCACCGCCTCGCCATGCGCCCGCGCATCCTGCGCCACCGCCTCGGCCATCGGGAATTCGCAGCACGCCGCGCCCAGGGCGCGGAAGGCGGCGCGGTCCTCCACCGTCGCATCGTCATGGCTCAGCATCGGCACGCCGGCGGCGCG
>JBEQBS010000199.1:0-6148 GCA_041639675.1 Rubritepida sp.
CGCCAGCACGCGGTGCTCGGCGCCCGGTTCGGTCAGGTCGGCCTCCACCACCAGCGCGCCGGGCAGGGCGGCGGCGGCCTCGGCGTTCTTCGCCGCGCTGCGGCCCGTCACGGCTACGGCGGCACCCTGCGCCGCCAGCGCGCGCGCCATGCCCAGCCCGATGCCGCCATTGCCGCCTGTGACGAGCGCGACGCGGCCGGAAAGGTCGAACATCACGCCTTCGCCTCCTCCATCAGCCGCACGAAGCGGTGGAACAGGTAATGCGAGTCGCTCGGCCCCGGCGAGGCCTCCGGGTGGTACTGCACGGAAAACGCCGGCCGGTCGG
This sequence comes from Rubritepida sp., assembly GCA_041639675.1. Taxonomy (GTDB): domain Bacteria; phylum Pseudomonadota; class Alphaproteobacteria; order Acetobacterales; family Acetobacteraceae; genus Roseococcus. The sequence goes on from JBEQBS010000199.1 coordinate 326, forward strand.
TGGCCGCGATGCCCTCATTGGTGCCGTCGAACAGGCTGCGGTGCGTCACCTTCACCGTGGGCGGCAGGGTGGCCTCATCCACCGCGAAGCCGTGATTCTGCGAGGTGATCTCCACCTTGCCCGTCTCCAGGTCCTGCACGGGCTGGTTGGCGCCGCGGTGGCCGCGCTCCAGCTTGTAGGTCTGCGCGCCGAGCGCCAGGGCCAGCAGCTGGTGCCCCAGGCAGATGCCGAAGACCGGCACGCGCCGCTCCAGCACGCCCTGGATGGCCGGCACGGCATAGGCGCCGGTCGCCGCCGGGTCGCCGGGGCCGTTGCTCAGGAAGACGCCATCCGGCTGGTGGCGCAGGATATCCTCCGCCGTGGCGGTGGCGGGCAGCACCGTCACCTCGCATCCGGCATCGGCCAGGCAGCGCAGGATGTTGCGCTTGGCGCCGAAATCCAGGGCCACCACCTTCTTCGTCGGCGCCGCCTGCGTGCCGAAGCCCGCACCCCAGGCCCAGCGCGTCTCGTTCCAGGAATAGGCCTGGCGCGCCGTCACCTCCTTCGCCAGGTCCATGCCCTTCAGCCCCGGCCAGGCCTTGGCCTGCGCCACCAGGGCCGGGATGTCGAAGCGGCCATCGGCCGGGAAGTGCAGCACGCCGTTGGGCGCGCCGCCGTCGCGGATGCGCGCGGTCAGCGCCCGCGTGTCCACCCCGCCGATGCCGGGGATGCCGTGGCTCAGCAGCCAGTCATGCAGGTGGCGGGTGGCGCGGTAGTTGGAGGGCTCGGTGACGTCCTGCTTCACCACCAGGCCGCGGGCCACGGGCGTCGCCGCCTCCATGTCCTCGGGGTTGGTGCCCACATTGCCGATATGGGGGAAGGTGAAGCAGATCACCTGCCCGGCATAGGAGGGGTCGGTGAGCGTTTCCTGGTAGCCGGTGAGGCCGGTGTTGAAGCAGATCTCGGCCACCATGGTGCCATGGGCGCCGAAGCCCAGGCCCCAATGCACCGTGCCGTCATCCAGCACGAGGGCGGCGGTGGCCCCTTCGGGCGCGGCATGGGTCATGGTCGGTTCCTCGGGGTCTTGCTTCGCGGGGGCCAAGTCTGCCAGGGACAGGCCGGTCGCCGCCAGGATGGCAGGCCAGTGCTTCGCCGGGATGGCGCGGGACTGGCGCCACTTGCGGATGGCCTCGGTGCCCACGCCGCAGGCGGCGGCGGCGGTTTCCGCCCCGCCCAGCAGGGCGAGGATGTCGTCAACGCTGCGCATGCGGCGCTTATATGGGAAGTGATTTCCCAGGTCGAGTTGAATCGGAGAGGCTGGGAATTTTCTTCCCAGGAGAGGTCATGGAACTGCGCGAACGCTTCACGGCGGAACTCAAGACGGCGATGCTGGCCAAGGACGCCCCGCGGGTGGCGACCCTGCGGATGGTGACGGCGAAGCTGAAGGATGCCGACATCGCCGCCCGCCCCGGCCCGCCGCTGGACGAGGCCGGCATCGTCGCCATGCTGCGCGGCATGGCCAAGTCCCGCCGCGAATCGGTGGAGCTCTACCGCCAGGGCAACCGGCCCGAGCTGGCGGCGAAGGAGGAGGCGGAGATCGCCGTCATCGAGGCCTTCCTGCCGCAGCAGATGGACGGGGCGGCGATGCAGGCCGCCGTGCAGGCGGCGGTGGCGGAGACGGGTGCGGCCAGCGTGAAGGACATGGGCAAGGTGATGGCCGCGCTGCGGGCGAAGCACGCGGCCAGCCTGGACATGGCCAAGGCCGGCCCGCTGGTGAAGGCCGCGCTGGGCGGCTGACGCCCGGGCGGCGCCGCGGCAACGCAGCGCACCAGCTTGCAGCCGGGCGCCATGACGGGACCCCCGCGACGGCGCGCAGCGGTTCCGTGGGGAGTGCTATTATACCCCCAGCGCCCGCAGGTCCACGCACTCCACCAGCGCCCCGGCCGGTTCCGCCGGGGCGAAGGGCGCGCGCAGGATCAGCGCGTCGGCGGCCGCCAGCACCCGCAGCATGGAGCTGTCCTGCACCGGGGCCGGCGTCACCCCTTCCGGCCCCAGGGTCGCGCGCAGGTGGTCGGCGCGCTTGTCGTTCTCCGGCAGGGGCGCGGTGCAGCGGGCCTGGATGATCGGCAGGCCCGGCGCCGCCTGGCCGGAGAGCCGCGCCAGCACCGGCAGCAGGAATACCACCGCGCAGACGATGGTGGAGACAGGGTTGCCCGGGAAGCCGAGCACCGGCAGCCCGTTCCAGTCGCCGAAGATCAGCGGCTTGCCCGGCCGCATGGCGATCTTCCAGAACTCCAGCCGGAAGCCGTCCGCCGCCAGGGCGGCGGCGGTGTGGTCGTGGTCGCCCACGCTGGCGCCGCCGGTGGTCAGCAGCAGGTCGCAGCCGCGCGCGCCGCGGGCGATGGCCAGCAGCGCGGCCGGGTCGTCGGGCGCCACCGGCAGCACCAGCGGCTCGGCGCCCGCCGCGCGCAGCAGCGCCGCCAGCGCCAGGCTGTTGGAGGAGACGATGCCCCCCGGCGGCAGCGGCTCGCCCGGCAGCGCGATCTCATCCCCGGTGGCGAGGATGGCGACGCGCGGGCGGCGATGCACGGAGAGCCAGGGGTGGCCGGCCGCCGCCGCCAGCCCGGCATCGCGCGCCGAAAGGCGGCGCCCGGGTTCCAGCAGCACGTCGCCCGCCGCGAAATCCAGCCCGCGCCGCCTGATCCAGCGGCCAGGGCGCGGCGCCTCCTTCACCGTCACGGCATCGCCGTCGCGCGCCGCGTCCTCCTGCAGGAGGATGGCATCGGCACCTTCGGGCACGAAGGCGCCGGTGGAGATGCGCACGCAGCCCCCCGGGGGCACCGCGCCGCCGAAAGGGTGGCCGGCCGCGGATTCACCCGCCAGCCGCAGGGTCGCCCCCAGCGCGGCGTCTTCGGCGCGCAGCGCGTAGCCATCCATGGCGGAGACATCGGCCGGCGGCTGGGTCAGCCGCGCCGCCACGGGCGCGGCCAGCACCCGCCCGGCGGCGGCGGCGACGGAGACGGTCTCGGCCCCCACCGGCGCGAAGCCGGCCAGGATGCGGTCCCGCGCCTCCGCGACCGGGATCATGCGGACCAGTCGCCGCTCTTGCCGCCTTCCTTGGCCAGCAGCCGCAGCCCTTCCACGCGCATGCCGCGATCCACCGCCTTGCACATGTCATAGACCGTCAGCGCGGCGACGGAGGCCGCGGTCAACGCCTCCATCTCCACCCCCGTGCGGCCGGTGCAGGCCACGGTGGCCTGGATGCGCACCGTGTCCTCGCCCTCCGGCTCCAGCGCGACGGACACGGAATCCAGCGCCAGCGGGTGGCAGAGGGGGATGAGGTCGGCGGTGCGCTTGGCGGCCATGATGCCGGCCAGCCGCGCCACCCCCAGCACGTCGCCCTTCTTCGCCGTGCCCCCGCGGATGATCGCCAGCGTGGCCGGCAGCATCACCACGCGGGCTTCCGCCACCGCGCGGCGCTGCGTCACGCCCTTGGCGCCGACATCCACCATCACGGCGCTGCCGGAGGCGTCGAAATGCGTCAGCGTCATCGGGATGCCCTCACGCGCCGGGCGAGGCCCTGGCCTGCGCCGCGCCGCGGCTGCCCCGGCGGAGAAGGCGCAGGGGCGGCGCGCCGCGCGGTGCGCGGCCGGGTGCGGCTCCCTGTCACGAGGCGATGAGCGCGCGCGTGGCGGCGCCCAGGTCCTCCTGCCGCAGCAGGTGCTCGCCCACCAGGATGCAGAAGGCCCCCGCCTCGGCCATGCGGCGCACGTCGGCGGCGGTGCGGATGCCGGATTCCGCCACCGGGATGCGGTCCGCCGGGATCATGGGCACCAGGCGCTCGGAGGTGGAAAGGTCGGTCGCCAGCGTCTTCAGGTTGCGGTTGTTCACGCCGATCAGCCGGGTCTGCAGGCCCAGGGCGCGCTGCATCTCGGCCTCGTCATGCACCTCCGCCAGCACGGCCATGTCCAGCGCGCGGGCCACCTCCTCCAGCTCCACCGCCTGCTCGTCGCTCAGCGCGGCCATGATGAGCAGCACGGCATCGGCGCCCATGGCGCGGCTCTGGAAGACCTGCCAGGGATGCACCAGGAAGTCCTTGCGCAGCACCGGCAGCGCGCAGGCCGCGCGCGCCGCCTGCAGGTCATCGGCGCTGCCGCCGAACCAGCGCCCGTCGGTGAGGATGGACAGGCAGGTGGCGCCCGCCTCCTCATAGGTGCGGGCCAGCTCCGCGGGGTCGAAGCCCGGGCGGATTTCGCCGCCCGAGGGCGACCGGCGCTTCATCTCCGCGATCAGCCCGGTGCGGCCGGCGGCGACGGTGGCGCAGAGCGCGGCCTGGAAGGCGCGTGGCTTCGGCGCGGCCAGGGCCAGGCGCTCCATCTCGGCGAGCGGGGTCTCGCGCAGCCCCTCCTCCATCTCAAGGTATTTGGCGCCGATGATGGCCTGGAGCGCGTCGGGCAGGTGGGTGTCAGGCATCGGGGGCGTCCTGGGGTTGCGAAAGGCGGCGCAGCGCGTCCAACGCGGCGCGGGCGCGGCCGGTGTCCAGCGAATGCGCCGCCAGTTCCGCGCCCTCGCGCAGCGAGGCAGCGCGGCCGGCGACGATGAGGGCGGCGGCGGCGTTCAGCCGCACCACCTCGCGGTAGGGGCCCGGCGCGCCGTCCAGCAGCGCGATGAGGGCGGCGGCGTTCTCCGCCGGGTCGCCGCCCCTGATCGCCTCGGGCGGGGCGGGGGCGATGCCGGCCTCCTCGGGCGTCACGGTGAATTCGCGGAACTGGCCGTCGCGCAGCTCCACCACCTGCGAGGGGCCGGACAGCGCCAGCTCGTCCAGCCCCTGGCCATGCACCAGCCAGGCGCGCTCCGTGCCCAGCCGGCCCAGCGCCTCGGCCATCGGGCGCAGCCAGCGGGGGTGGAAGGTGCCGGTCATCTGGCGGGTGACGCGCGCCGGGTTCGCCAGCGGGCCGAGCAGGTTGAAGATGGTGCGCGTGCCCAGCTCCACCCGCGCGCCGCCGGCGTGGCGGAGTGCCGCGTGGTGGCGCGGGGCCAGCAGGAAGCAGATGCCGGCCGCGCGCAGCACCTCGGGTATGCGCTCCAGCGGCAGGTCCAGGTTGACGCCGAGCGCCGCCAGCGCGTCGGCCGCGCCGGATTTCGAGGACAGCGCCCGGTTGCCGTGCTTGGCCACCGGCACGCCGCAGCCCGCCACCACCAGCGCCGCGGCGGTGGAGATGTTGAGGCTGCCCGAGGCGTCGCCGCCGGTGCCGACGATGTCCATGGCGTCGGCCGGCGCCTCCACGGCGGTCATGCGCGCGCGCATGGCGCGCACGGCGCCGGTCATCTCGGCCACCGTCTCGCCGCGCACGCGCATGGCCATCAGCAGGCCGGCTATCTGCGCGGGCGTCGCCTCGCCGGCCATGATGACGGCGAAGGCGGCCTCGGCTTCGGTTTCCGCCAGCGTCTCGCCATCGGCCAGCCGCGCCAGCACGGGCTTGAGGCCGGCGCTCATGCCGGCTGCTTCGTCGTGGCCAGGAAGTTGCCCAGGATGCGGTGCCCGTGCTCGGAGGCGATGCTTTCGGGGTGGAACTGCACGCCATGGATGGGGAGTTCGGCGTGGGAGAGGCCCATGACGAGGCCGTCCGCCGTTTCCGCCGTCACCACCAGCGAATTGGGCAGGGATTCGCGCCGCACCACCAGCGAGTGGTAGCGCGTGGCGCGGAAGGGCGAGGGCAGGCCGGCGAAGACGCCGCCGCCCGCATGCGTCACGTCCCACACCTTGCCATGCACCGGGACGGGGGCGCGCACCACCTCGCCGCCGAAGGCCTGGCCGATGGCCTGGTGGCCCAGGCAGACGCC
>JBEQBS010000200.1:0-6081 GCA_041639675.1 Rubritepida sp.
CCCGCCCCGCCGCCCGCCGCCGCCTTGGCCTTCCCCGGCCTGGCCGAGCGCCTGCCGCGCGCCGCGCGCATCGAGATCACCCGCCATGGCCACGCCGTGACGCTGCGCCTGGATGGCGGCACGTGGCGCGTGGCGGAGCGCGCCGGCTGGCCCGCCCGCACCGGGCGCCTGCGCGAGATGCTGGTGGCGCTGGCCGAGCTGCGCCTGCTGGAACCCCGCCCGGCGGAGGCCCGCACCGGCACCGACGACCCGGCGCAACCCGGCGCCACCGGCACCCGCCTGCGCGTGCTGGATTCCGCCGGCGAGGCGCTGGCCGACATCGTGCTGGGCAGCGCGCGCGGGCCGCGCCAATCCGTGCGCCGCTGGGGCGAGGCCGGCGCCTGGCTGGCCGAGGGCGCCATCGCCGCCAGCCCCGACCCCAACCTGTGGCTGCGGCGCGAGCTGGCCGACCTGCCGGCCCAGCGCCTGCGCCGCGTCAAGGTGATGCGCGCCGGCGAGCCGCCCCTGGCGCTGCAACGCCCCGGCGAGGTGGATGCGCCCCTGGTCATCGTCCAACCCGCCAACGCCGCCCGCCCGGATGGCGTGGCGCTGGACGAGGCCGGCCGCGCCTTCGAGGGGCTGGCGCTGGAGGAGGTGCGCCGCGACGCCGCCATCCCCGGCGAGGCGCTGGGCGAGGCGCGCTTCGCCTTCACCGATGGGCTGTCGGTGCGCCTCTGGGCGCGCGCCGATGCCGGCGACCTGTGGGTGGTGCTGCGCGCCGAGGGCGACGCCGAGGCCGCGGCGCTGAACGCGCTGTGGAACGGCTACGCCTTCCAGCTCCCGGCCTGGCGGGCGCGGCAGCTCATCCCGCGGCTGGAGGACCTGCTTGAGCCGTGAATACCCCGACCGGCCCTGGGTCGGCATCGGCGTCGTCGCCTTCCGCGGCGATGCCGTGCTGCTGGCCCGCCGCGCCAAGCCGCCGCGCATGGGCCATTGGTCGCTGCCCGGCGGCGCCCAGCACCTGGGCGAAACGGCGGAGGAGGCCGCCCGCCGCGAGCTGCGCGAGGAGACGGGCATCGAGGTCGGCCCGCTGCTGCTGGCCGCCGTGGTGGATGCCGTGACGCGCGACGCGGCGGGCGCGGTGCGCTTCCACTACACCATCGTGGATTTCGCCGCCGAATGGCTGTCCGGCGAGGCGCGGGCGATGGATGACGCGCAGGAGGTCAGCTGGGCGCCGCTGGATGGCCTCCATGCCTATGCGTTGACCACGGAAGCGCTTTCGGTGATCCGCGTCGCGCATGAACGGCTTGCCGCGCGCCGCCGCGAGGCCGCAGCATCCGGCACCTGAACCGGAGGCCCCCATGCTGCGCCGCGCCCTGCTGCTCTCGCCCATCCTCGCCGCGCCGGCCCTGGCGCAGGGGCGGTCCTTGCGCCTCGTGGTCCCCTTCCCGCCCGGCGGCGCGGTGGACCTGCTGGGCCGGCTGCTGGCCGAGCGCCTGGGCCCCGCGCTGGGCGGGACGATGGTGGTGGAAAATCGCGGCGGCGCCGGCGGGCTGATCGGCGCCGATGCGGTGGCCAAGGGCGAACGCGATGGCTCCGTGCTGGGCCTCATCGGCGTCACCACGCTCTGCGCCTTCCCCTTCATGACGAACCGCATGCCCTTCGACCCGCGGCGGGACCTGGTGCCCGTCAGCCAGGTCACGGATGGCGCCCTGCTGTGCGTGGTGAACGCCGAGACGGCGCGCCGCCGCGGCTGGACCGACTTCCGCGCCCTGCTGCGCTGGAGCCGCGAGAACCCGGACCAGGTGAAGATGGGCTCCTCGGGCGCCGGCACCTCGTCCCACATCAACATCGAGGCGATCAACCGCTTCGCCGGCGCGCGCATCCTGCACGTGCCCTATCGCGGCGGCGGGCCGGCGATCAACGACCTGGTGGCCGGCACGATTGACATGATGTTCGACGTGATGCCCGCGCTGATGCCGCATGTGGAGGCCGGGCGCTTCGCGGCGCTGGCGGTGTCCTCAGCCCAGCGGCTGCCCTTCCTGCCCGAGGTGCCGGCGATGGCCGACTTCGCCGACATGGGGCTGGGCGCGCATGGGGTGAACACCTGGAACGCCCTGATGGCGCCCGGCGGCACCCCGCCCGAGGTCATCGCGCGCCAGCACGCCGCGGTGCGCCAGGTGCTGGCGGTGCCGGAGCTGGTGGAGCGGCTGAAGCCGCTGGGCTACGCCACCGTCAGCAGCGAGACGCCCGCGGCGCTGTCGGCGCTGATCGAGGCCGACACGCCGAAATGGCGGGAGCTGGTGGCGATCAGCGGCGCGCGGCTGGATGGGTGACGGCCGGCCGGTTCACGCCGCGGGTGCGGCGCGGCGACCGGACGCGGTCACGCCCACAGCCGCTCCCGCTGCAAGGAGCCATACAGCCCCGCCACCCATTCGCCATAGCCGTTGAAGATGCGCGTGGGCACGCGCTCGCCGCTGCCCAGCAGGCGCTCGGTCGCCTGGCTCCAGCGCGGATGCGGCACCTCGGGGTTCACATTCGCCCAGAAGCCGTATTCGCTGCCCTGGATGGCCGGCCAGAAGGTGCGCGGCCGCTGCGCCGCGAGCGTGATCCGCACTACCGACTTGCCGGACTTGAAGCCATACTTCCACGGGAAGACAACGCGCAGCGGCCCGCCATTGGATTGGCCCAGCGCCTTGCCGTACATGCCCACCGGCATGAAGCTCAGCTCGTTCGCCGCTTCCTCGACCGTGCAGCCCTCCACATGCGGCCAGGGATACCAGCTTTGCCGCAGGCCGGGCATCACGGCGGGCAGGGCCGCCGTCTCGAAGGCGACATACCGCGCCTCCGCGCGCGGCTCGACCAGCTTCAGCAGCTCCGAGAGCTGGAAGCCGCTCCAGGGCACCGTCATCGCCCAGCCCTCGACGCAGCGCAGGCGGTAGGTGCGCTCCTCGATCGGCATGAGGCGCAGCAGGTCGTCCAGCTCGAACTCCTGCGGCCTGCCCACCAGCCCGTCCACCCGCAGGCGCCAGGGGCGCATGGGCATGCGGCTGGCCTCGCGCCAGATGCTCTTGGTCGTGCCGAACTCGTAGAAGTTGTTGTAGGTCGTGGCCTCGCGCTCGGCCGTCAGCTCGCGCCCGGCCGGGTAGCGCTCGTTGCGCGGGTGCGAGGGGAGGGCGGGCAGCGCGTTGGCCTGCTGGGCCAGGGCGGCGCCGGGCAGCAGGGCGGCGCCCCCCAACGCGGCTCCGGCGCCCATCAATGCGCGGCGGTTCAGCACCAGCGCCTCGGGGGTGATGTCGCGGGCCGGGGCGTCCCAGCCGGGGCAGCGGATGATCATGCGGCGTCTCCTGCGTCGCTGCCCATATGGGGCCGCGGGGCATCCTGTCACGGTGCGGGGGCGATGATCCACACGCCATCCAGCTGCCGCAGCCGGTCCGCCGCACCCTCCCGCGCCGCCGCGATGGCGTGGGCGTCACGCAGGACATGGAGCACGCGCGGGTCGGCGCGGCCCCCGCGCAGCCCCTCCAGGGTGGCATCGGCCAGGGCGCGGGCGGCGGCGGCATCGGTCCGGGCCAGGTAGGTGGCATCGGTCGGGCGGCGGGTGGCGGCGGCCAGCACCGCCACCTCCTCCCACAAGGGGCCCTGGTTGCCGGCGGGCACCAGGCGGATGGCGTCCGCCCGCGCCGCCAGGGCGCGCCATTCCGGGTCGGCGAGGCGCAGCGGCAGGGTGCCGGCGGTGGGCGGGAAGAAATGAGCGATGCGCGCATAGGCCGGGCGCAGGTCCAGCGCCTGCAGGGCCAGCAGCGCCAGCACGGCCAGCCCGGCCCCGCGCGGCCCAAGCCGCCGCACCAGCCCCGCCACGCCCAGCAGCATCAGCGCGTAGCCCAGCGGCCAGAAGAAGCGTTCGGAGGCGCGCAGGGCCCCGGCCAGCCCGACGAGGCGCTCCGGCAGCGGCACCTCCAGCAGCAGCGCCCCGCCCAGCATGACGCGATGGGAGACGGCGAAGAGCAGCATCGCCCCCAGCACCGCCGCCAGCGGCCAGGCGCCGCGCCGCCAGGGCACCAGCGCGGCGCAAAGGGCCAGGATGATGCCGCCCAGGCCGAGGTAGGAAGAGCCCGTCTCCGGGTGTTCCGCCGTGCCGAGGGCGGGCGGCAGCGAGCCCCAGAAACCGGGATCGAAGGGGGCCAGCAGGTCCATCTGCATGGCGCCGAATCCCGCCCCGCCATGGCCGGCGCGCAGCACGAAGAAGCCCGCCAGCCACAGGGCGGAGAGGGCGGCGCCCAGGACGAAGGGCGCCTCCCTCCAGGCGCGGCGGCGCCAGGCATCGGCCAGCCACAGCGCCAGCACCATGGGCAGGATGTAGGAATGCACCAGCGCCGCGGCGGCGGCCAGCAGCACCCAGCCGGCGGCGCGGCGGCGCGTCAACGGGGCCCACCACAGCCACAGGCCGGCCAGCACCAGCCATTGCCCGGCCAGGGCGAAATGCCCGCCCATGCGGTTGATGAGCATGGGCGAGAGCACGAGCAGTGCTCCGGCCGCCACCTGCGCCAGCGCGCCCCCGCCCAGCCGGCGCACCGCCAGCGCGGCGAAGAAGGCCTGCAAGGCGCCGCACAGCAGCAGCCAGATTCCCCAGTACTGATCCAGCGGCAGCACCGGCCAGATCAGCTTGGCCGGCAGCGCCAGCAGCGGGATGGCATCGGCGTAGAAGATGGAGGAGCCCAGCTCCATCCCCCAGCGCGGGTTCAGGCCGGGCGGCCAGCGCCAGGGATCCTCCCGGAAGAAGGCCCAGCCCAGCCAGTATTGCACCGGGTCCGGCCCGACCTGGCCGGACAGCATCCAGCCGGTGCGCCAGGGCGGCACGATGCCCGCCCCGAAGATCGCCAGCACGATGCCGGCCCCCAGCAGCGCCGCCATCACCGCCGGCCACAAGGGAGGTCGCGCCGCCATCATCGGCGGTTGAACCGCACGATGATGGCAGGGTTGCGGCGGCTCAGTCCTGCTTCAGCTCCACCCAGCGCAGGTAGGGGCGGTCGGCCTGCCAACCCTGCGGGAAGCGCGCCTTCGCATCCTCGTCCGAGAGCGAGGGCACGATGATGGCGCGGTCGCCTTTCTGCCAGTTCACCGGCGTCGCCACCTTGTGGCCATCGGTGAGCTGGAGGCTGTCAATGACGCGCAGCACCTCGTGGAAGTTGCGCCCCGTCGAGGGCGGGTAGGTCAGCGTCAGCCGCACCTTCCGCGCGGGGTCAATGACGTAGACGGTGCGCACGGTGATGGAGGGGTCGGCCTCCGGGTGGATCATCCCGTAGAGCTCCGAGACGTGCCTCGACGAGTCGGCGATCATCGGGAAGTTGAGCGCGGAGCCCTGGGTCTCGCGGATGTCCTCGGCCCAGGCGTCGTGGCGGTCCAGGCTGTCCACCGACAGGCCGATGACCTTGACGTTCCGCCGGTCCCACTCGGGCTTCAGTCGCGCGGCCTCGCCGAGTTCGGTGGTGCAGACCGGCGTGAAGTCCTTGGGGTGCGAGAAGAACACCACCCAGGACCCGGCCGCCCAGTCGGAGAAGCGGATGGGGCCGGCCGTGGTCTGGGCCTCGAAGTCGGGCGCGACCTGCCCGAGCGAAATCTGCGTCATTCCGTTTAGTCCCTTCCTAGAACAGCCGTGCCAGCAGCACGACCAATGCAAGCACGCCCAGGCCGAGCGTGGCCACGTCGCGGGCCGGGGCCCAGTCCTCCTCGTCACGCATGGGCGCGGTGCCCCTGCTGCGACGGCTGGGCGGTGGCGGCGATGCCGGCGACCTCGCCGATTACCACCAGGGCGGGGGTGGGCAGGTTGGCGCGGCGCGCATCCAGGGTGCAGGCGCCCAGCGTGGTGCGCAGGCTGGCCTGGCCGGGCAGGCTGGCGGCGGCGATCACCGCCACGGGCGTGGACGGCGCGCGGCCGCCGGCCAGCAGCCGCGTCGCCACCTCGTCCAGCCGCGACAGGCCCATGAAGAGCGCGATGGTGCCGGGCATGGCGCCCCAGTCCAGCGCGGGCAGCGCGCCGGCCTCGTCATGCGCGGTGACGAAGGTGACGGCGCTGGCCACGCCGCGCCGCGTCAGCGCGAT
>JBEQBS010000201.1:0-6132 GCA_041639675.1 Rubritepida sp.
CATGCCGCCGCCTCCGCCTGCCAGCCATCTTCGCGCAGCGCGGCGATGAGGGCGGCGGCATCGCCGGCCGCCAGCCGCACCTCGCGGCGCTCCAGGTCGAATTGCGGCACGGCGCCGGGGGCGGCCGCGGCCAGGGTGGCGGCGACGCCCTTGGCGCAGCCGCCGCACTCCATGTTGGGGATGCGGATGGTGATCATGGCCGCATCCTCCAACCTTCCGTCAGGGGAAGGTCAAGCCTTTCCCGCATCGGCTGCCAGGGACGGTCAAGCCCGTCCCCAGACCTCCTCCGCCACCTCGACGCAGAGCCGCAGCTTGGCCCATTGCTCCTCGACGGTGAGGGTGTTGCCCTCCTCGGTCGAGGCGAAGCCGCATTGCGGGGAGATCGCCAGTTGCTCCAGCGGCGCGTATTTCGCCGCCTCATCCAGCCGCCGCTTGAGGTCGTCCTTCGACTCCAGCACGCCGTGCTTGCTCGTCACCAGGCCCAGCACCACCGTCTTGCCCTTGGGCAGGAAGCGCAGCGGGGCGAAGCCGCCCGATCGCTCGTCGTCCCACTCCATGAAGTAGGCATCCACGCCGATCCCGTTCAGCAGCACCTCCGCCACCGGGTCGTAGCCGCCGGCGGCGATGTGCATGGAGCGGAAATTGCCCCGGCACAGGTGCATGGACACGAACATGTCCGAAGGCCGCCCGGCGATGGCCTGGTTGATGAGCGCGGCGTAGCGCCCCAGCAGCCCTTCCGTCTCCTCGCCCCGCGCCTTGAGCTGGGCGATCTGCGCCGGGTCGCAGAGGTAGGCGATGTTCACCTCGTCCAGCTGGAGGTAGCGGCAGCCGGCGGCGGCGAAGGCGTGCACACCCTGGTTGTAGGCCGCGCCCAGGTCATGGAAGAAGCCGTCCAGCGCCGGATAGGCATGGGTGTCAATCGCCTTCCGCCCGCCGCGGAAATGCAGCACGGAGGGGGAGGGGATGGTCAGCTTCGGCACCGCATCCCCGGCATGCCGGGCCAGGAAGCGGAAATGCTCCTCGAAGGGGTGCCCCTTCCAGCGGATGGGGCCGTTGACGCGCAGCCCCCAGGCCTTGGTCTGCCCGCCCTGGAACTGGATGCCCTGGTCGGCCTCGTAGAGCTCCACCCCGCCCAGGGCGCCCAGGAAGTCGTAGTGCCAGAAGGCGCGGCGGAACTCGCCATCCGTCACGGCGTGCAGGCCGCAGGCGCGCTGCCCGGCGATGGCCTCGATGATCGCGGCGTCCTCGGCCGCGCGCAGCGCTTCGGCGGAAAGCGTGCCGGCGGCCTTCGCCGCGCGGGCCTCGCGCAGCGGCACCGGGCGCAGCAGGGAGCCGACATGGTCGGCGCGGAAGGGGGGCCTCATGCGTCCACCGTCGCGCCGGTCTCGCGCACCAGGCGGCCCCACTTCTCCGCCTCCTCGCGCGCGAAGGCGGCGAAGCGCTCGGGCGTGCCGCCCTGCACGAAGGCGCCCTGGGAGGTCAGCAGCTCGCGCAGCTGCGGCTCGGCGAGGATGGCATCCACCTCGGCCGCCAGCCGCGCCGTGCGCTCGCGCGGGGTGGCGGCATGGGTGCACAGGCTCATCCAGGTGGCGGCCATGAAGCCGGCCGCGCCCTGCTCGATCATCGTCGGCACCTCGGGCAGCAGGGACAGGCGCTCGCTGTGCGCGACCGCGATGGCGCGCAGCCGGTTGTCGCGCACGAAGGGGGCGATGGAGACGGCGGCGTCGAACATCGCCAGCGTCTGCCCGCCGGCCAGCGAGGTCAGCGCCGGGGCCGAGCCGCCGAAGGGCACGGAGGTGACGTCGCCCGCGCCGGCCATGGTGCGGAACATCGCCACCGAAAGGTGCGAGGGCGTGCCGACGCCGGCATTGGCCACCGGGAAGCCGGCCTGCCGCCGCGTCAACGCCACCAGCTCCGCCAGGTTGGTGGCGGGCACGGAGGGGTGCACCGCCAGCACCAGCGGGATGATCGAGATCAGCGAGGCGAAGGAGAAGTCCTGGAAGGGGTCATAGGGCAGGCTGCGGTAGAGCGAGGGGTTGATGGAGACCGGCCCGGCCGGGGTGGCGAAGACCGTGTGCCCATCCGGCGGCGCCTGGAGGAAGGCCTGGGCGGCGACGATGCCGTTGGCGCCGGGACGGTTCTCCACCACCACGGGCTGGCCCCAGCGCTCCTGCAGCCGCTGCGCCACGCGGCGCGCCTGGAGATCGGCCGAGCCCCCGGCGGCGACGGGGACGATGAAGCGCATCGGGCGGCTGGGATAGGCCTCCTGCGCGGCGGCGAGGCCCGGCAGCGCGAGGCCCGGCAGCGCCAGGGCGGCGCGGCGGGTGATGGCGGTCATGGGTGTCCCCTCCCGTGGAACGTTCCGGCGGGAGATGGCCGAAGGATGACCGGAATGCAATGCCTATTCGGGGCGCATCTGGCTTTCGCGCACCACGCGCTCATGCCCGTCCTGCAGGTGGCGGACGCGGTATTCGCGGTCCATCTGGTCGTTCGGCAGGGTGCGGAGGACGGAAAAGAGGCCGCGCGGCAGGTTGCCGTCGGCGGTGCCGGCGATCAGCGCGACGCGATCCCCGGCGCGGAAGCGGTGCAGCGGCGTGGCCATGGAACCGTCTCCCCGAATGTGGAGGGGGCGGGCCCTGAGCCCGCCCCCGTGGACATCACGCCTTGCGGATGTTGCCGGCCGAGGCCTTGCCGTCGCGGCCGCTGAGGACCTCGAACTCCAGGCGCTCGCCCTCGCGCACGTCGCGCAGGCCGGCCTTCTGGACCTCGGAGATGTGCAGGAAGACGTCCTTGGTGCCGTCCTCCGGCTGGATGAAGCCGTAGCCCTTGGTGGCGTTGAACCACTTCACGGTGCCGGTGGTCATGGTGTCTGTTCCCTTTCGGAACGGGGGTGCCACCCCGCGCGGATTGCGGGGCGGATCAGCGTCGAAGGGGAAGCGGTCGCGAGGCTCGGTGCCCCCCGGGAGGGAGACGCAGGCTGGGCCGAACCAGACGAGGTTGACCCCCCCAACATCGGCCTTCGTGACGCGGAATGCAAGCGGTGGTTACGCGCCGGCCAGCAGCGCGCCCAGCGCGGGGCGGCGCGGCGTGGCGCCATCCCGCGCGCGCAGCGCCCCGGCGGCGCTGGCGAAGCGCAGCGCATCGGGCACCGGCTGCCCCTCCGCCAGCGCCAGCGCATAGGCGCCGTGGAACACGTCGCCGGCGCCGGTGGTGTTGGCGGCCTCCACCGGGAAGGCGGGGATGGCGGCCGGCGCCTCCATGCCGCGGGCCAGCCACAGCACGCCCTTCTCGCCGCGCGT
Source organism: Rubritepida sp. (assembly GCA_041639675.1). Taxonomy (GTDB): domain Bacteria; phylum Pseudomonadota; class Alphaproteobacteria; order Acetobacterales; family Acetobacteraceae; genus Roseococcus. The sequence goes on from JBEQBS010000201.1 coordinate 3,300, forward strand.
CACCGCCGCCAGCTCGGTGCGGCCGGCGGCGAGCGCCCGGCGCAGGCCATCGGCGGGGCGCTGGCCGGGGGCGAAGTTCGCCAGCCCGCCCTCGCTGAACACGGCGTGGCGGGAGCGGGGCACCAGCTCCAGCAGGATGCGCGCCTCGCCCTTCTCGGCGTCCAGCACGGTGGGCAGGTGCCTGGCGGCCTCCAGCGCCAGGGCCGCGCCCTCGGGCCAGCGGGGGTCGCAATGCAGGGCCTGGGCATCCGCCAGTTCCGCCAGGGGCAGCCAGGCGGGGTCGGGCGGCAGCGCCTCGCCGCGCCAGCCGAAGGTCACGCGCTCGCCCCGCTTGTCCACGATGACGGCCGAGACGGGGGTGCGGGCGCCGGCGAAGGCGCGCAGATGCTTGCAGTCCACGCCCTCGGCCTCCAGCTCGGCGCAGGCGGCGGCGCCGTTGGCGTCCTCGCCCAGCCTTCCCCACAGCGCGGCGTGGCCGCCCAGCCGCGCCACGGCGATGGCCGCATTCGCCGCCATGCCGCCGACCATGGCGGCATAGGCGCTGGCGCGCTCCTTGGCCGGGGGCGCGGGGATCTCGCCCACGCGGAACAGGTGATCCAGCACGGCGCTGCCCAGGCAGATGACCCGTGGTGCCATGCCGTGCCCCTTCCCTATCCGGCGGAACCCGGCTCCGCCGTCTTCCGATGCTGCTCCGCCAGCACCGCGTTGGGAAGGATGTTGGCGATGCTGGCCTGCACCGTGTTGGACAGGCCATGCACCACCTGACCCTCGCCCTTCCGCATGGCCCGCCAGCCGGTCTCGGCCACCGCGGCCGGGTCGTCCTTGGCGCCGGCGCCCACGGCGGTGTCCTCCATGCCGGCGCGGCGGAAGAACTCCGTCTCGGTCGGGCCGGGCATCAGGCAGGTGACGGTGATGCCCGTCTCCTTCAGCTCATTGCCCAGGGCGGCGCAGAAGCTGTCAATGAAGGCCTTGGAGCCGTTGTAGGCCGCCTGGAAGCTGCCCGGGATGTATCCGGCGATGCTGCCCGTCACCAGGATGCGCCCGCCCCCCTGCGCGCGCATGGCACGCCCCACCTGCTGGATGAGGTGCAGCGTGCCGGTCACGTTGGTGCCGATCAGGTGGCGCACATCGGCCCAGTCCTGGTCCAGGAAGCCATGGCCCAGCCCATGCCCGGCATTGGCGCAGAGCACCTCCACCTTCGCCGCGCCGATGGCGTCCAGCAGGGCCTCGACCCCTGCCTCCGTCGCCAGGTCGGCCTGCACGGCGCGCACGCGGGCGCCGGAGCCGCGCAGCTGGCGCGCGGCCTCCTCGATCCGCGGCTCGTCGGCGCAGATCACCAGCTCATGGCCCTCGCGCGCGGCGATGCGCGCCAGCTCCTTGCCGATGCCGGTGCTGGCGCCGGTCACGACCACCAAGCCCTTGCCGTCCATGGGAATCTCCTGCCTTCGCATGTTCCCGGCGGCAACGCGGGGCCCGCGGTGGCGTTGCCCCCGGGTCAAGGACACGGAGGCGGCGATGCGGGCGATCACCTGGCACGGCAAGGGCGACATGCGGTGCGACACCGTGCCGGACCCGCGCATCGAGCAGGACACGGACTGCATCATCCGCGTCACCGCCTGCGCCATCTGCGGCAGCGACCTGCACCTGCTGGACGGCGTGATCCCCACGATGAAGAGCGGCGACGTGGTGGGGCACGAGGCGATGGGCGAGGTGATGGAGGTGGGCAAGGGGTGCAAGCGCCTGAAGCCCGGCGACCGCGTGGTGGTGCCCTTCACCATCTCCTGCGGGGAATGCTTCTTCTGCCAGAAGGGCTTCTTCTCGGGCTGCGAGCGCTCCAACCCCAACTTCGCCATGGCGAAGGAATTGTGGGGCAACTCGCCGGCCGCGCTGTTCGGCTACTCGCACCTGCTGGGCGGCATCCCCGGCGGGCAGGCGGAATACCTGCGCGTGCCCTATGCCGATGTCGGCCCCATCAAGGTGCCCGAGGGCATGGATGACGAGCAGGCGCTGTTCCTGAGCGACATCTTCCCCACCGGCTACATGGCCGCCGATTTCTGCGGCATCAAGGGCGGCGAGACCATCGCCATCTGGGGCTGCGGCCCGGTGGGGCAATTCGCCATCCGCTCCGCCATCCTCATGGGCGCCGGCCGCGTGATCGCCATTGACGAGGTGCCGGAGCGGCTGGAGATGGCCCGCAGGGGCGGCGCGGAGACGCTGAACTTCCGTGAGGTGGATGTCTATGACGCCATCATGGAGGCCACCAAGGGCCGCGGCGCCGATGCCTGCATAGACGCGGTGGGCACCGAGCCTGCGCCCACCACCAACCTGGCCGCCATCGTGGACCGGGTGAAGGTGGCGACCTTCATGGGCACCGACCAGCCCTCCGTGCTGCGCCAGGCCATCCATTGCTGCCGCAACTTCGGCACGGTGAGCGTGGTGGGCGTCTATGGCGGCTTCCTGGACAAGATCCCCTTCGGCAGCGCCATCAACCGCGGCATCACCTTCAGGATGGCGCAGACGCCGGTGCAGAAATACATGCCCCACCTGCTGCGGCTGATCGAGGGCGGGCAGATTGACCCCTCCTTCGTCATCACCCACCGCGCGCGGCTGGAGGAGGCGCCGGGGCTGTACAAGACCTTCCGCGACAAGGAGGAGGGCTGCATCAAGGTGGTGCTGCGGCCATAGGCGCGCGGCGCAGCCGCGTGACGTAGGTGAAGCGGTCCGCCGGGTGCAGGCTGGCGCTGGCCGCCAGCGGCCGCCCGGCCTCGTCGCGGTAGGCGCGGCGGATCAGCAGCGCCGGCGCGCCAGGCTCGGCCTGGAGCGCCGCGGCCAT
>JBEQBS010000202.1:0-6116 GCA_041639675.1 Rubritepida sp.
GCGCCCGGTGCCGCCGCCCCCGGTGGCGGTGGGCGCGCCGCCGCCGGGCCTGGACGCGCGGCGCTGGAAGGCGCTGCGCCGCGGCAAGACCCCCGTGGAGCGCAAGCTGGACCTGCACGGCATGACCGCCGCCGCCGCCCATGGCGCCGTGCGCGGCTTCCTGCTGGGCGCCCAGGCGGATGGGCTGCGCTGCGTGTGCATCGTCACCGGCAAGGGCGGCAGCGCGGAAGGCGGCGTGCTGCGGCGGGAGCTGCCGCACTGGCTGAACGAGCCGCCCCTGCGCGGCCTGGTGCTGGGCGCGGCGCATCCGCACCACGCCAATGCCGGTGCCGTCCACCTGCTGATCCGCCGGGTGCGATGAACCACGCGCCCCATTCACGCCCGGCGCCGCGCGCCGGCCGACCGGGCGTGTGTTGCGCGGCCGATTCACGCCCGGCGCCTTGCGCCGGCCGACCGGGCGCGGGATGACCCCCTTCGGCGCAAGGCTGCGCGCGATGCGCGAGGCGCGCGGCATCTCGCTCACGGAGCTGGCGGCGGCGCTGCATGTCTCGCCCGCCTATCTCTCGGCGCTGGAGCACGGCAAGCGCGGCCGCCCCTCCGCCGGGCTGATCCACCAGGTGAACGAGCATTTCGGCCTGATCTGGGACGAGGCGGAGGAGATGGTGGCGCTGGCACGCCTGTCGCATCCCCGCGTGGTGGTGGACACGGCCGGCCTCAGCCCCGCCGCCACCCGCCTGGCGAATGAGCTGGCGCGGCGCATCCGCGACCTGCCGCCGGGCCGCGTCGCGGCGCTGCTGGCGCTGCTGGATGCCCCCTGTGACGAAGGCTGACAGGCTGCTAAGCCCCGGGGCGGGGGTGTGGGCATGCAGCGGTTTTCATCTGTCGAATCAAGCTCTTGCATCATCTGCACGGCGGGGGATGACGCCTTCTTCCCCCTGCTGCGGCAGATGGTGGAATCGCTGCCCGATTCCGTTGCCGGCCGTCGCCTCGCGCTCGGCGTGCTGGACCTCGGGCTGAGCGAGGCGCATCGGCACTGGCTGATGGCGCGCGGCGCCACCCTCGCCGTCCCGGGCTGGGACGTGGACTTCGCCTGGCGGTCCCGGGTGCCCGGCCATTACCGCGGCCTCAGCGCCCGGCCGCACCTGCGCCGGCACTTCCCCGGCCATGCGCTCTACATCTGGCTCGATGCCGACCTCTGGGTGCAGGACGCCGCGGCGCTGGAGCTGCTGCACGCCACCGCGCTGTCCGGCCGGCTGGCCATCGTGCCCGAGATGGATCGCGGCTACTGGACCGCCTTCAAGCCCCCGCGCCTGTGGGGGCAGAACCAGCGCGCCTTCGCCTGGGCATTCGGCTGGCGGGCCGGGCACCGGCAGGGGCGCAACCCATCCTCAATGGCGGGGTCTTCGCCCTGGCCGCCGATGCCCCGCACTGGGACGCCTGGGCCGCGGCGCACCGCCACGCGCTGACCCGCCGCCGCATGCTGGGCGGGGACCCGCGCAACTTCTACTTCCAGATCAGCGAGCAGACGGCGCTGAACCACGCCGCCTGGGCCTTGCGGGAGCGCACGGCGCTGCTGCCGGCGACGGTGAACTGGTTCTGCGGCAAGGGCACCCCGGCCTGGGACGCCGCGCGCGGCCTGGTGGTGGAGCCGCACCCGCCGCATGCGCCCATCGGCATCGTCCACCTGGCCGGGGTGGGCATGAAGGGGCGCGTGTGGGACCTGCCGGTGGTGGGCGGCGGGCGCGTCAGCACCATGCTGACGCGCGATGCCGTGCTGGCGCTCCGTCAGTCGTCGCCATAGGCCGGGGCGTGCTGCACCGCGCGTGACCGGCCCTCGCCGGCCAGGCGGATCACCACCGGCAGCACCAGCAGGATGACCAGCGGCAGCAGGATCGTCCCGCCCACCACCACCACCGCCAGCGGGCGTTGCAGGTCCGACCCGATGCCGGTGGCCAGCGCCATCGGCAGCAGCCCCACCATGGCGGCCATGCAGGTCATCATCACCGGGCGCATGCGGTCCACGCCGCTCTGGTGCAGCGCCGCCTCGAAGGGCAGCCCCTCGCCGCGCAGGTGGTTGAAGTGGGAGAGCAGGATGATCCCCTCCATCACCGTGATGCCGAAGAGCGCGAGGAAGCCGATGGCGCCGGGAACGCTGAAGGGCAGCCCTGCCAGGTGAAGCGCGGTGACGCCGCCGATGCAGGAGAGAGGGAGGATGGCGAGGATCAGCAGCATGTCCTTCACCGCGCCGAACTGGATGTAGAGCAGCACCGCGATCAGCGCGATGGCGATGGGCACCACCAGCTTCAGCCGCGCCACCGCGTCCTGCAGGTTGCGGAACTCGCCCACCCATTCCAGGCGGTAGCCGGGCGGCAGGTGGATGGCGGCCTCCACCCGCGCCTGCGCCTCCGTCACCGCGCTCTGGGGGTCGCGCCCGCGGACGGAGAACTTGACGGGCACGTAGCGCTGCGAATCCTCGCGGTAGATGTAGGAGGCGCCGGAGGCGAGGCGGATCGTCGCCACATCGGCCAGCGTGGCGCCGGAGGTGGCGTTGACCGGCACGCGGCCGATCGCCTCCACGTCGTTGCGGAAGGCGCCGTCCAGGCGGACGATCACGGGGAAGTTGCGGTCGCCGCCTTCCTCGTAGAGCCGCGCGGCTTCCTGCCCGCCCACCGCGGCCTGGATGGCCACGTTCACGTCATTGATCGAAAGCCCGTAGCGCGCGGCGCGCTGGCGGTCCACGCGGATGCTCACCGTGGGCTGGCCCAGGGTGCGGAAGGCGGCGAGGTCGGCGATGCCCTGCACCTGCGCCATCTCGTCGCGCAGCTGGCCGGCGATGCGCGCCAGCACGTCCAGCTCGGGGCCGATCACCTTGATGGCGTTGGCGCCCTTCACGCCCGACGCCGCCTCCTGCACGTTGTCCGAGATGGTCTGGGAGAAGTTGAACTCCACGCCCAGGAATTCCTCGCGCAGGCGGCGCTCGATGGCGGCGACCAGCGCGTCCTTGCGGTGCGCCGTGGTCCATTGCTCCTGCGGGCGCAGCGGGATGAAGAACTCGGCGTTGAAGAAGCCGGCGCTGTCGGTGCCGTCATCGGGGCGGCCCTGCTGCGAGGTGGCGGTGACGACCTCCGGGAACTCGGCCACCACGCGGCGGATGCGGTTGACGGTGGCGTTGCCCTCCTCCAGCCCGATGGTCGCCGGCAGGGTGGCGCGCATCCAGATGGAGCCTTCCTCCAGCGTGGGCAGGAACTCGCCTCCCAGGCGGGTGAACTGGAAGGCGCCGCCGGCCATCAGCGCGCCGGCCACGGCCAGGGTCAGCATGCGCCGGCGCATGGCGTGGGCGTAGAGGAAGCCGTGCGCGGCGGAGAGCCAACGCACCACCGGCATGGTCTTCTCCGTCGTGTCCTCCCGGAACAGCAGCGCGGCCAGCGCCGGGGCCACGGTGAAGGTCGCCAGCATCGCGCCGCCGATGGCGTAGGCGTAGGTCTTGGCCATCGGGCCGAAGATGCGGCCCTCTATGCCGCCCATGGTGAAGAGCGGCAGGAAGGCGGCGACGATGATGAGCGCGGAGAAGAAGATCGCCCCGCCTACCTCGGTGCCCGCACCGAGGATGATCTGGTGCAGCCGTGTCAGCCCGCGCTGCGCCGCGCCTGCCAGGCGCGGACCCTTGCCGTGCTGGTGCAGGTGCAGGTGGCGGTAGATGTTCTCCACCATGATGACGGTGGCATCCACCAGCAGGCCGAAGTCGAGCGAACCGAGCGACAGCAGGTTGGCGGATTCGCCGCGCGCCAGCATGGCCAGCACGGCGAAGAAGAAGGCGAAGGGGATGGTGGCGCCCACCACCAGCGCCCCGCCCAAATCGCCCAGGAACAGCCACTGGATGAACACCACCAGGGTGATGCCCAGGATGATGTTGTGCACCACGTGGTGAGTCGTGGTGTCCACCAGCTCCTTGCGGTCGTAGATGGGCACCAGGCGCACGCCGGGTGGCAGCACGCCGCCGGCGTTGATCTCCCGCACGGCTTCCTCCACCCCGCGGATGGTGGGAAGGGTCTGCTCGCCGCGGCGCATCAGCACCACGCCCAGCACCACGTCGTCGCTCGCCTCCTGCCCCGCGATGCCCAGGCGCGGCAGATTGCCCGGCTCGATCCGCGCCACGTCGTGCAGCAGCACCGGCACGCCGTTCTGGCTGCCCAGCACCACCGCCTCCACGTCGGCGACCGAGCGGATGAGGCCGGTGCCCTGCACCACGGCCGATTGCGGGCCGATGTTGACGATGCCCGCGCCCACGGTGGCGCCGCCCTGGCCCAGCGCCTCCACCACCTGGCCGACGCCCAGGCCGAAGGCGGTGAGCTTCGGCAGGTCCAGCACCACGTTGTAGGACTTGGTGGGGCCGCCATAGGCCGTCACGTCCACCACGCCGGGCACGCGCTTGAAGCGGCGCTGCACCACCCAGTCCTGCAGCACCCGCAGGTCGGTGGGCGAGAAGCCGGGCGGGCCTTCGAGGCGGTAGCGCAGGATCTCGCCGATCGGGCTCCACGGGCTGATCTGCGGCTGCACGCCGGCGGGCAGGGTGATCTGCCCCAGCCGGTTCAGCACCTGCTGAAGCGCCTGCTCATAGGTGAAGCCGTAGGTGAACTGCGCCTGCACCACCGAGAGCCCGAACAGCGAGGTGGAGCGGACCGTGCGCAGGTTGGGCATCCCCGCCAGCCCGACCTCGACCGGGATGGTGACGTAGCGTTCGATCTCCTCCGCGCTCTGGCCGCCGTTCTGGCTGATGACCACCACGGTGGGCGGCACGGGGTCCGGATAGGCCTCGATGTTGAGCTGCCCGAAGCCCCAGGCCCCTGCGGCGACGAAACCCACGAAGAGCAGCAGGATGAGGTGCCGCTTGGCGAGCGAGAAGGCGATGACCTGGCGCATCGGGCCACCCTGCGCCCGTTCAGCTTGCGTTCAGGATGCGGCCCCGTGAAGACGCGGCCACAGGATGGACGGGCGGCCATGCCGCGGCCAAGCTGGCGCCATGAATGGCGTGAGGGAGGCGCTGGGCGCCCCGGCCCTGGCGATGGCCGCCACCTTCCTGGCCTTCGGCGCCGCGGCCGGCGCGGCGGGTTGGCCGGCCTGGGTGGCGCTGCTGGCGGCGCTGGGCGTCTATGGCATGCCGGGGCAGATGATCTGGCTGGGCGGCGGCGGCGTGCTGGCGGCGCTGGCGGCCAATGCGCGCTTCCTGCCCATGGCGGTGTCCCTCGCGCCGTGGCTTGGCCCGGCCGATTCACGCCGGGCTGCGCCTGGCGATCGGACGTGTGTCGGCCCGGCCGATTCACGCCAGGCTGCGCCCGCCGATCGGACGTGTGTCGGCCCGGCCGATTCACGCCGGGCTGCGCCCGGCGATCGGACGGGGCTGGGCGCGGGCCGCGGGCGCTGGCTGGCGCTGCCCTTCATCGCCGTCACGCCCTGGGCCATGGCGATGCGCCGGCTGCCCGGCCTGGCGCCGCCGCGGCGGCTGGGGTGGTTCCTGGGCTTCGGCCTGGCCTCATGGCTGGTGGCGGGGCTGGCGACGCTGGCCGGCTGGGCGCTGGCCGGGCGGCTGCCCCTGCCGCTGCTGGCGCTGCTGCTGCTGGTGAACCCGCTCTATTTCGGCCTGATCCTGCTGGATGCCGCCCGGGTGCCGGCGGCGCGCGCCGCCGTGCTGGGCGGGCTGCTGGCGTTGCCGCTGGCGTTGTGGCTGCCGCCGGCCTTCGGGTTGCTGGCCGCCGGGCTGGCAGGCGGGACCGCCGCCTTCTGGTGGAACAGCCGGCGTGGCTGAGCTGCTGTGGCTGATCGCCGGCTGCGCCGCCCTGCGCGCGCTGGGCCTGGCGCTGGCCGGGCGGATGGGGGCGGAGCACCCGCTGATCCGCTGGGCGGCGGCGGTGGCGATGGCCACCCTGGCGGCCTTCGTCGCGCAGGCGCTGCTGGTGCCGGGCGGGGCGCTGGCGCTGCTGCCCCTGCAAGCCCGCCTGGGCGGCATGGCGGCGGCCGGGGCGATGCTGTGCTGGCGCGGCGGGCTGCTGCTGCCGGTGCTCGCGGGGGTGGCGATGGCTGCCGTGCTGGCGGCATAGCCTGGCGGGCGGCACGCATCG
>JBEQBS010000203.1:0-6114 GCA_041639675.1 Rubritepida sp.
ACGCGCGGCCGGTCAGGGCGAACCACAGATGGGCGGCCAGGGGCGCGAAGCCGATGGCGGGGTTCAGCCGGCCATCGGCATCCAGCACGGCTTCGCCCAGGGCGAAGGTGCGGAAGCCGCCGCCGCCCGCCCAGCCGACGGCCGCGCTGATGCCGCCCTGCTCGCCTTCCACCACCTTCTCCAGCCGGGGGTGGCAATGGGTGAGGGCATGGGCGCCCATCTCGATGCCGATCCAGCGGCGGCCCATCTTGTGGGCGACGGCGGCGGTGGTGCCGGAGCCGAGGAAGCTGTCGAGCACAAGGTCGCCGGGGTTGGTGGCGATGTGGAGGATGCGCTGGAGCAGGGCTTCGGGCTTGGGGGTGGAGAACAGCTTCACGTCCAGCGCCAGCTTCACCAGCTCGGCCTTCGCGTCGCCGTTGCTGCCCGCTTCGTCATAGGGCCAGAAAGTGGTGGGCACCAGCCCGCCCTGGACTTCGCTGAGGAACTTCTTGACGCGGGGCGCATTGCCGCCGCGCTCGCCGAACCAGATGCGGTTGTCGGCCACCATCTCGTCGAAGCGTTCCCGCGTGTATCGCCAGCATGTTCCTTCCGGCGAGCGCACCTTCCGCCCGCTGGGCGTCGTGATCTCGTAGAACTGTTCGGCGCGCCGGCCTTCCTCCGCCTTGGCGTGCGCTGGCAGGGAGGCCCAGGGGCCGCGCGGGTCGTTGTCCGGGTTCTCGAACCGGGCAAGCTGCGCCTCGCTGGATGGCAGCATGTTGCGGACCTTCTTCCACTCCGGCCCCGCCTTGGCGTAGACCAGCAGGTGATCGTGCGAGGCCGAAATGTCGGTGCGGTTCTCCCGCGTGTGGGTCTTCTGCCAGAAAATGTTGGCGATGAAGCAATCCCGCCCGAACACCTCATCCATCACCACCTTGAGGTAATGCGCCTCGGTGTCGTCCATCGTCACCCAGATGGAGCCATCGGCCGACAGGAACTCGCGCAGCAGCGCCAGGCGGGGCCACATCATCCCCAGCCAGGTGGCATGGGCCAGGTTGTCGTCATACTGCGCGAAGGCGGCGCCGGTGTTGTAGGGCGGGTCAATGAAGACGCACTTCACCTGCCCGGCGAACAGGGGCAGCAACGCGCGCAGCGCCTCCAGGTTGTCGCCCTGCACCAGCATGTTGGGGGCATGCGCGTCGCCGCGCGCCAGCGCCGGGTCCTCGGCCAGCAGGCGCACCGGCACCGCCGTCACCGCGCGCAGATGCGCCTCCCGCCCCAGCCAGTGCAGAACCGGCATCGCCCAGGCCCCCCAATCAGAATCCCCGGGCGCGGGTGTGGCATGGAACGCGCGGGGCTTCCATGCCCGGCCTGCGGCGTCAGACCCCGGTGTAGAGATAGGCCGGCATCGGCATCGTCTCGTCGCGCACCGCGCGCACGCCGGGCACGGATTCCGCCAGCACGCGCAGGCCGCGCTTCACGCCTTCGTCACGCATGAAGCCGTGGAACTCCACCACGCCGTCCTTCACCTCCACCAGCGTGTGGAAGCTGTCCACCCAGGGCTGGCGGCGCATCAGCGCCAGCACCGCGCGGCGGATGCGGTCGTCGGAGCAGTCGGCGACCTCCTGCGGCTCGGCCACCAGGGCGCGCAGCAGGTCGGCGCGGGAGACGATGCCCTTCAGCCGCCCCTCCTCCACCACCAGCACGCGGCGGATGCCGCGCTCCTCCATCAGCGCCGCGATCTCGCCCGCCGTGGTGTCGCCGGTGACGGAGACGACCTCCTCCGTCATCACGTCCGCCGCGCGCAGGCCGTGGGTGCGGGCGTAGCGCTCCGCCTCCTCGCCCGGGTTCACGAACAGGGCACGGAACCAGGAGGCGGGCTTCTCGGCCTCGCCGGCCAGGCGGCGGATCAGGTCGGCCTCGGTGACGACGCCCATCACGTCGCCATGCTCGCCCAGCACCGGCACGGCGGAGATGCCGCGCTCGGCCAGCAGGCGGGCGATGGCCAGGACGGGGGTGGCGAGCGGGACGGTGACGACGTCGGGCGTCATCAGGTCCCGGGCGGTGAGGCGGTTCATGGCGGGGGACTCCCTTGGTCTGGGCACCCAGGATGCGCCGGCATGGGCCGCTGCGCCCTTGATCCGGCGCAAGCCCTTTGCCTTTTCACCCATGCCTGCCTATCTGGCGGCAGGGAAACCATTCCAAGGGAGCAACCGCCTTGACCACCATCACCCGCCGCGCCGCCCTGGCGCTGCCCGCCGGCATGCTCGCGGCCCCGGCCTTCGCGCAGTCGCAGCAGCTCGTCATCGGCACCGGCACCACGGGGGGCGTGTACTTCCCGCTCGGCGGCGCGCTGGCCAACTACCTGTCCCGGGCCTTGCCCAACACGGCCGCCACGGCGGAGGTGACGGCGGGCTCCACCGCCAACTTCCAGCTGCTGGGCGCCAACCGGGCGCAGATCGTCTTCGGCCAGGTGGATGCGGCGGTGGACAGCGTGCGCGGCGCCGGGCAGTTCCGCGGCCGCGTGGTGCCCACCCGCGCCATCGCCGTGCTCTACACCAACCGCATGCAGGTGGTGACGACCGCGGACCGCAACATCCGCACCATGGCGGACCTGCGGGGCAAGCGCATCAGCACCGGCGCGCCGCAATCCGCCACCGAGCTCTTCGCCCGCCGGCTGATCGCGGCCGCCGGGCTGAACATCGAGCGCGACTTCCGCGGGGTGGAGCGCCTGTCGCCGGCCGAATCCACCAACGCCATCCGCGACAACAAGATTGACGCCTATTTCTTTGTCTCCGGCGTGCCGACCAGCGCCATCACCGACCTCGCCGCCACGCCGGGCACGACCATGGTGCTGGTGGACCATGCCGAGCACCTGGGGCCGATCGTGCAGGAACACGGGCCGGTGTATTTCGCGGAGGAGATCCCGGCCGGCACCTATCCCGGCCAGACGGCGGCGAACCGGCAGCTCTCGGTGGCCAACATCCTGGCGATGCGCGAGGACGCGGCCCCCGCGCTGGTGACGGGCGTACTGACGACGCTGTGGGGCCAGCGCGAGGACTGGGCGCGGGTGCACGCCGAGGCGCGGAACTTCAACCTGGCGGCGCAGCGCACGGCGGCGGCCGGCGTGCCGTGGCACCCGGCCGCCGAGGCGTTCTGGCGCGGGCAGGGGGCCAACCTGGGGTAGGGCAGGCCAGGGGGCGCCGCCCCCTGACCCCCGCCGGGGTGGCTGGGCCACCCCGGACCCCGCCGGCTGGAAAAGCTTGACTTTTGGGGGTATGTTCTGGTTTTGTTCAGGACATGCGCCCTCGTGCTCCCCTCCGCCGCTCCGCCCCGCATGAGTGGAGGCCGCCGACCGGGGCGGAGCGGCATTGGCTGGGTGAGGTGCTGGCGCATTGCGGGCTGCGCGTGGGCGGGCCGGGCCGGCGCGGCGCCGACGGCCTGCTGGCACGCGCCGAAGCCTGCCTGGAGGTGGCGGCCCGCCGCCTGCGCTGGGCCGACGCCGCCACCCAGGCCGCCCCCGCCCCCGGACCCGACACGCTGCGCCGCCTGTTCCTGCGCTGGGCACGGCGCGGCGTTTGGCGGGAGATGCTGCGCGTCATGCGCTTCGCCGGCGCGCCCAGCGCGGCGATGGAGTGGTTCGGCTGCCTGGCCTTCCGCCGCGCCTGGCGGGCGCAGGGGCGCGAGGGCGTGGCGCTGGCGCGCGAATGCGGCTTCGCCTCGGCGCTGCGCGCCCCGCCCTCCTGGATGCCGGACCCGGATATGTCCGCTTTCTGGTGGCACGAGGTGATCCGCCCGCTGGCCGTGCCGCTGGAGCGCATGTGCGGGGCGATGGCGCGGCTGGTGAGCGCGATGGCCCGGCTGGGGCGGGCGCATCATGGCGTGCGGACCATCCCGGCCTGGGCGAAGGCCGGCTGGTGAGGGGCGCCGCTTCCCTCCCGCCCTGCTTTGCGCCATGCAGGGCGGGCGCCGGGATTCGGCGCGCATCGGGGGGAATGGCCGCATGAGCCAGGGCATGGACGCCGCGACGGCCGAGAAGGTGGAGCGGCTGATCGAGGCCGAGGAAGGGGTGATGAACCGCTTCCGTGGCTGGCTGGGCCATGCCGCGGTGGCCATCGCGCTGGCGATGAGCCTGTTCCACCTCTATGCCGCCTGGAGCATCGTGCCCACCACGGCGCTGCGCTTCATCCATGTCGGCTTCACCATGGCGCTGGGCTTCCTGCTCTTCCCCGTGGCGCGCCGCTTCCGCGACCGCTTCATGCCCTGGGACTGGGCGCTGGTGGCCGCCGGCATCTACGTCACCTGGTATCTCGTCTCCGGCGGCGACGACCTGCAGGACCGCATCATCTTCCCCGAGCCGATGGACATCGTGATCGGCTGGCTGCTGATCGCGCTGGTGCTGGAGGTGACGCGGCGCTGCACCGGCTGGATCATGCCCTTCGTCGCCATCTGCTTCCTGCTCTACGCCTGGTACGGCAACCACCTCTCGCCGCCCTGGCAGCACCGCGGCTACGACGCCGAGCGGCTGATCCCGCACCTCGCCATCACGCTGGAGGGCATCTTCGGCACGGCGGTGGACGTCTCCGCCACGCTGATCATCCTGTTCACCATCTACGGCGCCATCCTGGGCGCCACGGGGGCGGGCAAGTTCTTCGTGGACTTCTCCTTCGCCGCGACGGGGGGCAGGCCCACCAGCGCCGGGCGCACCGTGGTGCTCAGCGCCTTCCTGCTGGGCGGGCCGTCGGGTTCGGGCGTGGCGACGACGGTGACGATCGGCACGGTGGCCTGGCCGATGATGCGGAAAGTCGGCTACTCGCCGCACGATGCCGGCGGGCTGCTGGCGGCCGGCGGGCTGGGCGCCATCATCTCGCCGCCCATCATGGGGGCGGCGGCCTTCCTGATCGCGGAATACCTGAAGATCAGCTACCTCGACGTGCTGGTGATGGCGCTGATCCCCACCGTCCTCTACTACGCCGCGCTGCTGTTCATGGTGGAGCTGGACCAGCGCCGCATCCGCGCCCGGCTGGGCGGCGCGGTGGACGACACGCCGATGGCGGTGGAGCGCGCGGGCGCCATGTTCCGCCGCGGCTGGTACCACTTCACCTCGCTGGTCGCGATCATCGCCTTCATGAGCATCGGCTATTCCGCCACGCTCTCCGTGCTCTACGCCATGGGGCTGGCGGTGGCGCTGTCCTTCCTGGACCGCGAGACGGCGCTGACGCCGGTGCGCTTCATCCGCACCCTCGCCGCGGGCAGCGAGCAGGCGATCGGCATCGCCGCCACCTGCGCCTGCGCGGGCATCATCGTCGGCGTCATCACGCTGACCGGGCTGGGGCTGAAGTTCAGCGACATCGCCATCCAGGCGGCGGGGGGCAGCCTCATCATCACCGCCATCTACACGGCGCTGATCGTCTGGGTGGTCGGCCTCGCCGTGCCGGTCACGGCGTCGTACATCATCTGCGCGGTGGTGGCCGCGCCGGCGCTCATCAAGCTGGGCGTGCCGGACTACGCGGCGCACATGTTCGTCTTCTACTACGCGGTGCTCAGCGAGGTCTCGCCGCCCACCGCGCTCTCGCCCTTCGCCGCCGCCGCCATCACCGGGGCGGGGCCCTACCGCACCACGCTGATGGCCTGGAAATACACCCTGCCGGCCTTCGTGCTGCCCTTCGTCTTCGTCACCGACCCGCAGGGGGTGGGGCTGCTGCTGAACTTCGTGCCGGGCATGGGCTGGGTGGACGTGGCTTGGCAGGTCCTCTTCGCCACGCTGGGCCTCGCCGCGCTGGCCGCCGCCACCCAGGGCTTCGCCCTGCGGCTGATGGCGGGGTGGGAGCGCTGGCTGATGGCGCTGGCCGGGCTGCTGATGGTCTTCCCCGCCATCATCGAGGCGGTGGCGCGCGATTCCATCCCGGCGCCGCACTGGGTGGGGCTGGGGCTGGCCCTGGCACTGCTGGGCTGGCAGGCGCTGCGGCGCGTCAGCCCCGGGGCACGGCCGGCATGAGGGCGGCGAGCATCACGTCCTCCTCCTCGTCCACGTCCAGCGGCACGCGCATGTTGGCGGGCGGCGGCGCGGTGCCGGCGCTGGGCGCGGGCGGGGCGTCGCGGCCGGCGCAGGCGGCCAGCAGCAGCAGCAGGGCGAGG
>JBEQBS010000204.1:0-6106 GCA_041639675.1 Rubritepida sp.
GGGATGCTGCGGGCGGGCGGGCTGGGGCTGGCGGGGCTGCTGGGCGCCATCGCCGCCGCGCCGCATTGGGGGGTGGTGCTGGCGGCGCAATTGGTGATGGGGCTGGCCTTCTTCTGCTTCCACGGCGTCTTGCAGGCCCGCGCGACGGAGGCGCTGCCCGAGGCGCGGGGCACGGCGGTGAGCGCCTTCGCGATGGCGCTGTTCCTGGGGCAGACGGTGGGGAGCCTGGTGTTCGCGAGCGTGATCGGGGTGGGTGGGTATCGGTGGGTGTTTGGGCTGGCGAGCGGCGGGATCGCGGCGCTGGGGCTGGTGGCGGCGCGGCGGTAGATACAAATATATCGATAATCATTTATTGTAGTGATAAAATCCAATCAATTATGCTGCTTTCCGTCTCGTAGGTTTGTAAAAACTCTTCTAAATTTTGGTGACAACATTTCTTCGTAATGTTGATCTTTAAAGTACTCACTAAACAAAAATATATTGTGAACAATTATTTGATGCTCTATTGTTCTTCTCCAGTCATTGTTTTTGTGCTTTATCGAATATATTTCTTCAAGTGTAGTTAGCATAAAAGATACAAACCACTGATATCTCTTAAATTCAATCTTGCAGCCATTAAAAGTTTTAGCCTCTAAATCAATAGGTAAGTCATTTCGCAAAGAAAATTGAGGGTATTGCAAAGCCAATTTTTCGTATTCTTTCCAATAGTCACTGGCGATCTTTTCTCGCTGATACCGCTCATTTCTCCGAATTACTAAAATAGAAAGCAATATTGCTACCAACGAGGTGGAAAACGAAATGAAAACACCTATCGAGCCAAAGTAATAATCTATCATATTTTTGCGGACCCGACTATCATGTATACTCATCCATATGCTACCTTGCAACATGTGTAAACTGCTGGCATCTCTTAATCGCAGATGTCGTTAGCCAGAGGTTCAATCTATACCATGCGCGTCGCCAACGTGAAGAAGGTCGTGCTCGCCTATTCCGGCGGGCTCGACACCAGCGTGATCCTCAAGTGGCTCCAGGCCACCTATGGGTGTGAGGTCGTCACCTTCACCGCCGACCTGGGCCAGGGCGAGGAGCTGGGGCCGGCGCGCGACAAGGCGCTGATGCTCGGCATCAAGCCCGAGAACATCTACATGGACGACCTGCGGGAGACCTTCACGCGCGACTTCGTGTTCCCGATGTTCCGCGCCAACGCGCTGTACGAAGGGCTCTACCTCCTCGGCACCTCCATCGCCCGCCCGCTCATCAGCCAGCGCCAGATCGAGATCGCGGAGGCCGTGGGCGCCGACGCCGTCTCCCACGGCGCCACCGGCAAGGGCAACGACCAGGTCCGGTTCGAGATCAGCTATTACGCGCTCAAGCCCGACATCAAGATCATCGCCCCCTGGCGCGAATGGGACCTCACCAGCCGCACCAAGCTGATCGAGTTCGCCGAACAGCACCAGATCCCCATCGCCAAGGACAAGCGCGGCGAGGCGCCGTTCAGCGTGGACGCCAACCTCCTGCACTCCTCCAGCGAGGGCAAGATCCTGGAGGAGCCCTGGGACGCGCCGGATGAGATGGTCTGGCAGCGCACCATCTCCCCGCTCGAAGCCCCCGACACGCCCACCGAGATCACCATCCAGTTCAAGCGCGGCGACGCCGTGGGCATTGATGGCGAGGCGCTGTCGCCGGCCACGCTGCTGACGAAGCTGAACGCGCTCGGCAAGGCCAATGGCATCGGCCGGCTGGACCTGGTGGAGAACCGCTTCGTCGGCATGAAGTCCCGCGGCTGCTACGAGACGCCGGGCGGCACCATCCTGCACTACGCCCACCGCGCCATCGAGAGCATCACGCTGGACCGCGAGGCCTGCCACCTGAAGGACAGCCTGATGCCCCGCTACGCGGAGTGCATCTACAACGGCTTCTGGTTCAGCCCCGAGCGCCGCATGCTCCAGGCGCTGATTGATGCGTCGCAGGAAAGCGTGGAAGGCGAGGTGCGGCTGAAGCTCTACAAGGGCAACGTCATCGTCACCGGCCGCCGCTCGCCCAACAGCCTGTACAGCATGAAGCACGTCACCTTCGAGGACGACCAGGGCGCCTACGACCAGTTCGACGCCCAGGGCTTCATCAAGCTGAACGCGCTGCGCCTGCGCCTGGGCGCCATGGCCGGCCGCCGCGGGGGCGCGCTCTGACGCACCCGCACGGGTGGCGCGCCCGGCTGCGCCACCTCTACACCTCCCAGGCCCCGGCGGCGCGGCGCTTCCGCTACGCGCTGCTGGGCCTGGACCTGCTGAGCCTGGCCTGGATCGTCGCCGCCTCCTTCGGCCCCGGCGACCGCATGGTGATGGCGGTGGACATGGCGCTGGGCGCCGTGCTGCTGGCCGAATTCGCCGCCCGCCATGCCATCCGCGACCGCCCGCTCTACGCCGCCACCCGCCCGCTGGAGCTGGCGGACCTCGCGGCCATCCTCACCCTGCTGCTCTCGCCCCTGCTGCAGCATGCGCTGGCCTTCCTGCGCGTGCTGCGGGCGCTGCGGCTGTTCCACTCCGCGCGGCTGGCGCTGTCCCTGCGGCAGGACTGGGAGGGCTTCCGCCGCAACGAGGACGCGGTGATGGCCGGCGCGCAGCTGCTGGTCTTCGTCTTCATCATGACCGGCATCGTCTTCGAGCTGCGCGGCCTGATGGGCGGCGGCATCCACAACTACGGCGATGCGCTCTACTTCACCGTCACCGCGCTGACCACGACAGGCTTCGGCGACATCACCCCGAAGGAGACGGCGGGGCGGCTGCTGGCGGTGTTCATCATGCTGGCCGGCGTGACGCTGTTCCTGCGCCTGGCCTCCGCCCTGTTCCGGCCCAACAAGGTCAGCTTCCCCTGCCCCGCCTGCGGCCTGGGCCGGCATGAGCCCGACGCGGTGCACTGCAAGGCCTGCGGGACCTTGCTGAACATCCCGGATGAGGGCGCTTGAACCATACATAGCATTTTGCTATGTCATTGCCATGAAGGCGCTGTGCTTCACTGTGGACGCCGCCAAGGCCCTGCGCCGCCACGCCAGCATGGCGCCGCGCATCCGCGCCAAGCTGACGGAGTACGCGGCGAACCCGGCAGCCCTGGCGAACAACGTCACGCCCTTGGTCGGGGTGGAGGCGAAGCGGCTGCGCATCGGTGACTTCCGCGTGATCTTTACCGAGGACGAGACGGAGATCCTGGTCCTCGCCATCGGCCCGCGCGGCGCCATCTACGAGTGAGGAGGCAGCGATGAACGAAACCGTGACCCTGACCCGCGCCGCCTATGAGGCTCTGGTGGATGCGCGCGACGCCGCCCTGGCCCTGCGCGACGTGGCGCGCGGCGCGATGGAGACGCTGACGGAGGCGGAGCTCGATGACTTCCTGGCCGCGCCAACCCCGCTGGCCTTCTGGCGCCGCCACCGCGGCCTGACGCAGGCGGCGCTGGCGGCAGCGGTGGGCGTTTCCCAGCCCTACCTGGCGCAGATCGAGGGCGGGCAGCGCACCGGCGACGTTCGCCTGCACGCACGGCTTGCCAGGGCGCTGCGCCTGCGCATGGAGGACCTGCTCGATGAGGAGGCCGACGCGTAGTCAGCCCTTCTCGATGGTCAGGTCCGGCGCATCCGGGTTCTTCATGCCCACCACGTGGTAGCCGCAATCCACGTGGTGCACCTCGCCCGAGACGCCGGTGGACAGCGGCGAGAGCAGGTACAGCCCGGCGCCGCCCACCTCCTCCAGCCCCACATTGCGCTGCATGGGCGCGTTGTACTGGTTCCACTTGAGGATGTAGCGGAAATCGCCGATGCCGCTCGCCGCCAGGGTCTTGATCGGCCCGGCGCTGATGGCGTTCACCCGGATCTGCCGCGGGCCGAGGTCGGCGGCCATGTAGCGCACGCTGGCCTCCAGCGCCGCCTTGGCCACGCCCATCACGTTGTAGTGCGGCACCCACTTCTCCGCGCCCAGGTAGCTCAGCGTCAGCAGCGAGCCCCCCTCCCCCATCATCGCCGCCGCGCGCCGCCCGACGGCGGCGAAGGAGTAGCAGGAGATGTCGAGCGCCTGGAGGAAGGCCTCGCGCGGGGTGTCCAGGAAGCGGCCGCGGAGGAACTGCTTGTCGGCGAAGCCGATGGCATGGACCAGGAAGTCCAGCCGGCCCCAGCGCGCCTCGATCTCGCCGAAGGCGCGGTCCATGTCCTCGTCGCTGCCCACGTCGCAGGGCAGCACCAGGTCGCTGCCCACGCTGGCCGCCAGGGGGCGCACCCGCTTCTCCAGCGCCTCGCCCTGGAAGGTGAAGGCCAGCTCCGCCCCCTGCGCCGCGCAGGCGCGCGCGATGGCCCAGGCGATCGAGCGGTCATTCGCCACGCCCATGATGAGGCCGCGCCTGCCCTGCATCAGCGTTCCGGTCGGGATCGGGGTCTCGGTCATCGCGGGTCCGTCAGGGAAGGCCGGGGGCAGCGGTTGCGGGGCATGGGTGGTGGTGGCACATGCCCCCAGGACCGGCAAGACCCGACCAGGAGAGCGCCCATGGGCACCGACCCCTACGCCCTGTTCACCGAATGGCTGGGCGAGGCGACGCAGAGCGAGCCCAACGACCCCAACGCCCTGTGCCTGGCCACCTGCACGCCCGATGGCCGCCCCTCCGCGCGCATGGTGCTGCTCAAGGGCCATGATTCGCGCGGCTTCGTCTTCTACACCAACCTCGAATCCCGCAAGGGCGGCGAGCTGGCGGCCAATCCCTTCGCCGCCCTGTGCTTCCACTGGAAGACGCTGCAACGCTCCGTGCGCGTGGAAGGCGCGGTGGAACCCGTGAGCGATGCCGAGGCGGATGAATACTACGCCTCCCGCGCGCGCGGCTCGCGCATCGGCGCCTGGGCCTCGCGCCAGTCGCGCCCGCTGGAAGGGCGCTGGGCGCTGGAAAAGGCGGTGGCCGAATACACGCTGAAGTTCGGCGTCGGCGCCATCCCGCGGCCGCCCTTCTGGTCCGGCTTCCGCGTCGTGCCCGCGCGCATCGAATTCTGGCGCGACATGCCCTTCCGCCTGCACGAGCGCCGCGTCTTCCACGCCGAGGGCGCGGCGTGGCGGGAGGAGGCGCTGTATCCGTGACGCCCGAAGGCCTCCTGCGCGGCATGGCGGAGGAGGTGGCGGAGACGCACATCTCCCGGGTCTTCCTGGGTGATGGCCTCGCCTGGAAGGTGAAGAAGCCGGTCAACCTCGGCTTCCTCGACTTCACCACCCTGGCCGAGCGCGAGCGGCTGACCCGCCGCGAGTTCGCGCTGAACGCCCCGCACGCGCCCGGCCTGTATCGCCGCGTGGTGCCCATCACCCGCGCCCCCGACGGCACCCTGGCGCTGGATGGCGCCGGCGCGCCGGTGGAATGGGTGCTGGAGATGCGCCGCCTGCCGCGCGATGCCTTCCTCGACGCCGCACCCCTGCCCGACCCGCGCGCCCTGGGCGATGCCGTGGCCGCGCTGCACGCCGCGGCACCCGTGCGCGCGGGCGATGGCGCGCTGCTGGGCATCCTGGCGCAGAACCGCGATTCCGCCCTGGCCGCCGGGCTGCCGGAGGCGCGCATCCACGCCTGGCACGACGCCGCCGCCGCGCTGCATGCCGCGCTGGCCCCCGCCCTGGCGGCCCGCGCCGCCACCGGCCACCTGCGCCGCTGCCATGGCGACCTGCACCTGGGCAACCTCTGCCTCCTGGATGGCGCCGTCCGCCCCTTCGACGCGCTGGAATTCGACGAGGCGATGGCGACGGTGGATGTCGGCTACGACCTCGCCTTCCTGCTGATGGACCTGGAACTCCATCACGGGCGCGCCGCCGCCAATGCCGTGATGAACCGCTGGGTGGCGCGCACCGGCGATGCCGGCATGGTGGCCGGCCTGCCGCTGTGGCTGTCGCTGCGCGCCGTCATCCGCGCCCATGTGGAATGCCGGCGCGGCCGGCCCTGGGCGGCCCTGCTGGCCTATGCCGAGGCGGCGCTGCGCCCGGTGCCATCGCGGCTGGTGGCGGTGGGCGGGTTGCAGGGCACCGGCAAGAGCCACCTGGCCCGCCGCCTGGCGCCGCTGCTGGGCCGCGCGCCGGGCGCGCTGCACCTGCGCTCGGACGAGAT
>JBEQBS010000205.1:0-6097 GCA_041639675.1 Rubritepida sp.
GGGCGGACACGCTCACCGGCGGCGGCGGCGCCGACACGCTGCTGGGCGGCGCGGGCGACGACACCCTGGCCGGCGGCGCCGGCAGCGACACGCTGGATGGCGGGGCGGGACTCAACACCGTCACCTACGCGGCCAACACTGCGGCGCAGGGCGTCAACGTCACCCTGGCCGGCGGCACGGATGGGCGCGGCGGCACCGACGCGTTCCTGGGCATCCGCAACGCGGTGGGCGGCGCGGGCAATGACTCGCTGGACTTCTCCGGCGCCACCCTGGCAGCCACCCTCTCCGGCGGCGCCGGCCGGGACACGCTGATCGGCGGCACGGGCGACGACCTGCTGGCCGGCGGCGCCGGCAGCGACCACCTCTATGGCGGCGACGGCGCGGACACCGCGAGCTACGCCGCCAACACCGCGTCGCAGGGCATCTGGGTGGCGCTGGGCACGGCGCGGGACGGGCAGGGCGGCAACGACTTCCTGCTGGACATCGAGAACGTCACCGGCGGCGCCGGCGACGACGTCATCAACCTGCAGGACGCCCTCGCCAACGCCACCCTGATCGGCAATGGCGGTGACGACACGCTGAGCGGCGGCGGAGGCTTCGACGACCTGCTGGATGGCGGCGCCGGCCGCGACATCGCCGCCTATGACGGCCCCGCGCCGATGGGCGGCATCGTGGTCACGACCACCGGCGGCTCGGACGGCTACGGCGGCACCGATTCCTTCATCGGCATCGAGGGCGTCTATGGCGGCTTCGGCGACGACGTGGTGGATTTCTCCACCGCCACCGCCGGGGGCGAGTTCCGCGGCGGCGGCGGCCGGGACACGCTGACCGGCGGCTCGGGCGACGACACCCTGGCCGGCGGCGCGGGCAACGACACGCTGAACGGCGGCGCCGGCACGGACATGGTGTCCTACGCGCTCACCGGCGGCGGCGTGGGCATCAGCGTCACGCCCACCGGCGGCACGGCCGGTGCGGATGGCGCGGATGTCTTCACCGGCATCGAATCGGTGCGCGGCACGGATTGGGACGACGTCATCAACTTCCGCGCCGCGACGGTGGCCGGGACGCTGGAGGGCGGCGGCGGCAACGACACCCTGGCCGGCGGCAGCGGCGATGACTGGCTGCTGGGCGGCACGGGCAGCGACACCGCCGACTACTCCGCCAACACGGCCGCGCAGGGCATCGTGCTGGGTGCCCTGGACGGCACGGATGGCCGCGGCGGCACCGACCAGCTGCGGGGCATCGAGAATGTCTGGGGCGGGGCGGGCGACGACGTGGTGGATTTCGCCGGCATGCTGGCGGCGGTGACGCTGGCCGGGGGTGCCGGCAACGACACGCTGACGGGCGGCGACGGCACCGGCCTGCTGGTCGGCGGCGCCGGCGCCGACCGCATGGCGGGCGGCGTCCGGGACGACATCTACGTGGTGGACGATGCCGGCGACGTGGTGGTGGAGCGCGCGCTGTCGGGCAACGACACGGTGCTGGTCGTCGCCGATGTCACCGCCACGCTGGCCGCGCAGGTGGAGACGGGGATGCTGACCGGCGCGGCGCGGCGGCTGCGCGCCGATGATGGCGGCGGGCAGACCCTGGCCTCCGCCGCCGATGGCGGGGCGACGCTCTCCGGCGGCAATGGCGCCGACACGCTGATCGGCTCGGACGCATATGCCGACACGCTGCTGGGCGGCGGCGGCGCGGACCTGCTCTGGGCCCGCGGCGGCGGGGCCGACACCATGGCCGGCGGCACCGGGGACGACACCTACTTCATCGCCGCGGCGACGGAGCTGGTGACGGAACTGGCCGGCGAGGGCACGGATGCGGTGCTGGTGCTGGTGGATGGCTGGACGGCCGGGGAGAACCTGGAGATGGTCGGCCTGGCGCAGCAGGCCCGGGTGCTGAGCGGGGGCGCGGGGGCGCAGGTGCTGGCCGCCAATCCCGGCCTGGCCTCCATGCTCGACGGCGGCGCGGGCGATGACGTGCTCTACGGCTCGGCGCTGGGCGACACCTTCCGCGTCGGCGCGGGCAACGACATGATCGTGGCGGGCGGCGGCGCCGACCGGGTGATCCTGGCCGGGACGGGGTGGGACGAGCTGAACGTCTTCGGCGGCGACGCCGCGGCGCTGCGGCTGTTTTTCGAGGGCGCGGGCATCACCGGGCCGGGGCAGCTCTCCTTCACCGATTTCGGCACCGTCACGCGGGTGGAAAGCGCGGCGGGGAACGTGAACCTCTGGGGCTTCACGGCGGCGCAGGCGCAGGCGGCCGTCCTGTTCGAGTGATGCGGCCCCCGTGTCGGACGTGACATCCGTCGAACGGCCCGCCATGCGGGCCAAGTGCGCTTCGGCGCGCCGCCGTCCCCGTGCTGGCGCCGCTGGCCCGAGGGCGGGCGACGCGCCCGGCGACGCCAGGCCGCGGACGCGCCCGCCCGGCGGTCGAGGGCGCAAAAACGACTCATGCGAATGGCCCCGCGCGCCCGTCGGCCACGGGGCACCATTCAAGGCTCTTCGCGTGGAATGAATGCGAGGCATTCGCATTTAGACTTGCGAACGCCTCGCAGTTGCGGCATATGCCCCTCACAACGCCGGAGAGAGGCCCCGTTCCATGCTGCGCCGTTCGCTGCTCGCCGCCATTCCCGCCACGCTCGCCATCCCCGCGCTCGCCCGCGCGCAGGAGCGGGTGGTGAACCTCTATTCCTCCCGCCACTACGACAGCGACCGCGCCCTGTATGACGGCTTCGCCCAGGCCAGCGGCATCCGCGTGCGCCTCATCGAGGCCAATGCCGACCAGCTGCTGGAGCGCATCCGCGCCGAGGGCGCCAATTCCCCGGCCGATGTGATCCTGACGGTGGATGCCTCGCGCCTCGCCCGCGCCGCCGAGATGGGGCTGACGCAGCCGTTCGGCTCCGCCACCATCGCCTCGCGCGTGCCGGCCGAGCTGGTGGGGCCGGGCGGGCAGTGGTTCGCCGTCTCCCGCCGCGCCCGCGTGGCGATGTTCGACAAGGCCCGCGGCGCGCCCGAGGGGCTGGCGCGCTACGAGGACCTGGCGCATGAGCGCTTCCGCGGGCAGCTGGTCGTGCGCTCCTCCGGCAATGGCTACAACGTGGCGCTGGCGGCCTCCTTCCTCGCCGCCAATGGCGAGGCGGCGACCGAGGCCTGGGCGCGCGGCATCGCCGCCAACCTGGCCCGCCCGCCCTCGGGCGGCGACACCGACCAGATCCGCGCCATGCTGGCCGGCCAGGGGCGCATCGCCATCGCCAACACCTACTACCTGGGCCTGATGGCGGCCTCCCAGCGCGCCGAGGACCGGGAGCTGGCGAACCGCGTCGGCGTGGTCTTCCCCAACCAGGGCGACCGCGGCACGCATGTGAACATCTCGGGCGCCGCGCTGGTCCGCACCGCGCCGAATGCCGACAACGCCCGCCGCTTCCTGGAATTCCTCACCACGCCCGAGGCGCAGCGCGTCTTCGCCCTGGGCAACATGGAATACCCGGCGGTGGCGGAGGCGGAGACGCATCCCTTCCTGCTCGGGCTGGGCTCCTTCAAGGCGGAAACGCCGGATGGCGTGAAGCTGCTGGCCAATGCCCCCGAGGCGCTGCGGGTGATGCAGCGGGCGGGGTGGCGCTGATGATCGTCTGCTCCTGCAACGCGCTGACCGCCGCGCAGGTGCGCGGCGCCATCGCCGCGGGCGCGGCGCGGCCGAAGGATGTCTATTGCGCCTGCGGCAAGTCCGCCCAATGCGGTTGCTGCACGGCCACGATCCTGTCCATCATCCGGGAGGAGCCGTCCCAGCGGGCGGCCTAGGGTGCGATCCGCGCAGGCCGCAAGGCCGGAGCGGTGAATCGCCCCCTGATCTGGAGGGTGCGATCCGCGCAGGCCGCAAGGCCGGCGCGGTGAATCGCCCCCTCGAAGTGTGCCGGAGTCGCGCGCATGTCCGTGAAGGACCCGAAGGTCGTCGAATACCTCAACATGCAGCTCACCAACGAGCTGACGGCGATCAACCAGTATTTCCTGCATGCCCGGATGCTCAACCACTGGGGCGTCACCCTGCTGGGCAAGCACGAGTACGAGGAAAGCATCGAGGAGATGAAGCACGCGGATGACCTCATCCAGCGCATCCTCTACCTCGATGGCCTGCCCAACGTGCAGCGCCTCAATCCCGTCCTGATCGGGCAATCCGTGAAGGAGGTGCTGGAATGCGACCAGAAGCTGGAGGTGAAGGCCCTGGCCGACCTGCGCGACGGCATCGCCTATTGCGAGCAGGTGCGCGACTACGTCTCGCGCGACCTCATGCTGCGCATCCTGGCCGATGAGGAGAAGCACGAGGACTTCCTGCACGCGCAGTTCACGCTGATCGAGCAGATCGGCATCGAGCGCTACATCATGCTCAACAGCGCGCCCGCGCCCGACCAGCACAAGTAGCGCGCTTGGCCCCGGGGGCTTCCCCCGGGGCCGATGCGGCCTTCAGCGGCCGGCGACCTCCACATAGTCCCGCACCGCCGCGCCGGTGTAGATCTGCCGCGGCCGGCCGATGCGCTGGGACGGGTCCTCGATCATCTCCTTCCACTGCGACACCCAGCCCACGGTGCGCGCCACGGCGAAGATCACCGTGAACATGCTGGTGGGGATGCCCATCGCCTTGAGGATGATGCCCGAATAGAAATCCACGTTCGGATACAGCTTGCGGGAGACGAAGTAGTCGTCCGTCAGCGCGATGCGCTCCATCTCCATCGCCATGTCCAGCAGGGGCTCATCCTTGATGCCCAGCTCCGCCAGCACCTCGTGGCAGGTCTCCTTCATGATCTTCGCGCGCGGGTCGAAGTTCTTATAGACCCGGTGGCCGAAGCCCATGAGCTTCACGTTGGAGTTCTTGTCCTTCACCTGCTCGATGAAGGCGGGGATGCGATCCGGCGTGCCGATCTCGCCCAGCATCTTCAGCACCGCCTCGTTGGCGCCGCCATGGGCGGGGCCCCAGAGCGCCGCGATGCCCGCGGCGATGCAGGCGAAGGGGTTGGCGCCGGTGGAGCCGGCGAGGCGCACGGTGGAGGTGGAGGCGTTCTGCTCGTGGTCCGCGTGCAGGACCAGGATGCGGTCCATCGCGCGCTCCAGCACCGGCGAGACCTTGTAGTCCTCCGCCGGCACGGCGTTGAGCATGTGCAGGAAGTTGCCGGCGTAGCTCAGGTCGTTGCGCGGATATACGAAGGGCTGGCCCAGCGCGTACTTGTAGGCCATGGCGGCGATGGTCGGCACCTTGGCGATGAGGCGGAAGGCCGCGATCTCGCGCTGGCGGGCGTCGTTGATGTCGAGGTTGTCGTGGTAGAAGGCGGCCAGGGCGCCCACCACGCCGCACATGATCGCCATCGGGTGGGCATCGCGGCGGAAGCCGTCGAAGAAGCGGCGGATCTGCTCGTGCACCATGGTGTGGCGCGTCACGCCGGCGCGGAACTTGGCCAGCTGCCCGGCATTCGGCAGCTCCCCGTACATCAGCAGGTAGCAGACCTCGATGAAGTCGCTCTTCTCGGCCAGCTGCTCGATCGGGTAGCCGCGGTAGAGCAGCACGCCCTCGTCGCCGTCAATGTAGGTGATCTTGCTCTCGCAGCTCGCCGTCTCGCCGTAGCCGGGGTCGTAGGTGAAGATGCCCAGCGCGCCGTAGAGCTTGCGGATATCCGCCACCTGCGGCCCCAGCGTGCCGGAGAGCAGCGGCATGGCGGCGGTCTTGTTACTGCCGTCCAGCGAGATGGTGATGGAAGCGGGTTGGCTCATGTCGCGGGCGACCTTCCTTGGGGACGAGGGGTGGCGCCCGTGCCGCCGGGCATCCTTGTGCGCTGCAAGATAAGCGTCCCGGGGGGCTTGTCCATCGCCCCCTTCCGCAGGGTCAGCGCCGCCAATGCGCCGGCGGCTCGAAGCCCCCGGCCCAGAGCCCGCGCTGCGCCAGCCGCGCCGCGCCTTCCAGCGGCACCAGCGCCGGCAGCGCATCGCCCGATGCCAGCGCCCAGCCGGCCCGCACCAGCGCGGCGTTCAGCTCCGCCCCGCCGGCCTGGCAGACGCCCAGCGCACGGCCCCAGCGGTCGCGCCCATGGATGCGGCACTCCACCGGCCGGTCGCTC
>JBEQBS010000206.1:0-6085 GCA_041639675.1 Rubritepida sp.
CACCGTGCCGGGCACGGCCCTGCTGGCCGCGCTGCGCGCCATCCGCGAAGCGCGGTAAGGTAGGGGCGAATCGGAAAGGGGGTCCCCGATGGCCTTCGTCATCGCGGTCGCGCAGCAGAAGGGCGGGGCGGGCAAGTCAACGCTGGCCGCCAACCTGGCCGTGGCGCTCGGCGAGGACGCGCCGGTGGCCCTGCTGGACACCGACCCGCAGCAGTCGCTGGCCCGCTGGCATGCCATCCGCGCCGCGCAGGGCCACCCGCCGCTGCGCTTCGAGACGCCATCCGGCTGGCGCGTCGGCACCGCGCTGGACGGCTTCCGCCGCAGCGAGGGCTTCGTGGTGCTGGACACGCCGCCGCAGGTGGATGCCGATGCCGCCCGGGCGCTGCGGGCCGCCGACCTGGTGCTGGTGCCGCTCCAGCCCTCCCTGCCCGACCTCTGGGCCTCCGAGGCGCTGGTGGCGCTGGCGGAAAAGGAGAAGCGCCCCTGGCGCTACGTGCTCAACCGCATGCCGCCGCAATCCCGCGTGGCCGATGTGGTGCTGGAGGAGCTGGCGCGGCGGAAATCCCCGGTGCTGGAGGCGCGGCTGGGCAACCGCACCGCCTTCGCCACCGCCTTCGCCACCGGCCAGGGCGTGACGGAGGCGCAGCCGCGCTCCGCCGCCGCCGCCGAGGTGCGGGCGCTGGCCTCTTCCATCCGCGCCCTGCGCGGCCGATGATGGGCCGATGCTCGCCAACCTGCTGAACGCCCTGCATGTCCTCTTCGCCGCGCTCTGGGTGGGGGGCATGGCCTTCGCCCTGCTGGCGCTGCGCCCGTCGCTCGCCGCGCTGGAACCGCCGCAGCGCCTGGCGCTCCTGGCGGGCGTGCACAAGCGCTTCTTCCTGCTGGTGTGGCACGCCATGCCCATCACCATCCTGTCCGGCTACGGGCTGCTGTTCGGCGTGTATGGCGGCTTCCGCGGCACCGGCTGGCACGTGCACCTGATGCACCTGACCGGGCTGGTGATGGCGGGCGTCTTCCTGCTCATCGCGCTGGGCCCCTGGAAGCGGATGCGCGCGGCGCTGGCGGCCGGCGACGCGCCGGGCGCAGCCGCGGCGAATGAGCGCATCCGTTCGCTGGTTGCGCTCAACCTCGCGCTCGGCGTGCTCACCATCGCCGTCGCCGCCTGGGGGAAGATGGGATGAGCGCCGCCCCGCGCCTCACCATCAGCGACGACGACTATCCGGAGCTGGAGGCGGTGGCCGCCATCCAGCGCGGCCTGCACCAGTTCAACCAGGAGATGGGCGGCCCCTATGACCGCGAGCCGGTGACGGTGCTGGCGCGCGACGAGGAGGAGGTGGTGAAGGGCGGGCTGCTCGGCCTCACCTACTGGAACTGGCTGTTCATTGACTGGCTCTGGCTTTCGCCCGCCGTGCGTGGCCAGGGGCTGGGCACCGACCTGCTGGCCCGCGCAGAGGCGGTGGCGCGCGCGCGCGGCTGCACCGATGCCTATACCGACACCTTCAGCTTCACCGCGCCGGGCTTCTGGCGCCGCAACGGCTGGATCGAGGCCGGGCGGCTGGACGGCATGCCCCCCGGCCATGCGCGCATCTGGTATCGCAAGTCCCTGAAGGACCCCACGCCATGAAGGCTGCCATCGTCACCGAATCCGGCCTGGAGGTGCAGGAGGTGCCCGAGCCGCGCCCGGGGCCGGAGCAGGTGCTGATCCGCCTGCGCGCCATCGGCATGAACCGCGCCGACCTGGGCGTGGCCGCCGGGCACCGGCACGGCAGCGTCGGCGGGCCGGGCGCCATCCCCGGCCTGGAAGGCGCCGGCGAGGTGGTGGAGGTCGGCGCCAACGTCCCCGATTCCATCCGTCCCGGCATGCGCGTCATGGCCTCCATGGGCGCTTCCTGGGCCGAATACGCGTTGGCCGATTGGGGCCGCGTCTCGCCCATCCCCGACGCCAACCTCTCCTGGGAGCAGGCGGCGACGCTGCCCGTTGCGCTCCAGACCATGCATGACGCGGTGGTGACGCATGGCCGCGCCGGGCCGTCCAAGGCGCTGATGATCCAGGGCGCCTCCTCCGGCGTCGGGCTGATGGGGTTGCAGGTGGCGCGGCTGATGGGCTGCCCGGTGGTGATCGGCACCTCCACCAATCCCGAGCGCCGCGCCCGGCTGCGCGAGTTCGGCGCCACCCATGCGCTGGACACCAACGACCCCGCCTGGGTGGAGCAGGCGCTGGAAGCGACCGAGGGCCGCGGCGTGGATGCGGTGGTGGACCAGGTGAGCGGCCGACTGGTGAACCAGACGCTGCGCGCCACCGCCATCCTCGGGCGTATCGTCAATGTCGGCCGGCTGGGCGGCATGGCGGCGGAGTTCGACTTCGACCTGCATGCGGCGCGGCGCATCACCTACATCGGCGTCACCTTCCGCACCCGCAGCGCCGACGAGATCCGCGAGATCGTGCGCAAGATGCGCGCCGACCTCTGGCCCGCGCTGGAGGCGGGCGAGCTGCGCCTGCCGCTGGACCGGGTCTTCCCGCTGGCCGATGTGCACGCCGCCATCGCGCATATGAAGGCGAATGCGCATTTCGGGAAGATCGCGCTGGTGCCCTGATCCCCACGCCGCTTTTCCCCCAGCGCTGCGCTTGGGGGAAAAACGGCGCGGGGGCCCGGGTGCCCACCCCATGGCGCCGCTGCGCGGCGCCATGGGGGCCCCGACTTCATCGGCCCTTCGCCGCGCTGCGCGGGCGAAGGGGCCCATGGGCTGAAGAGCGAACCCTGGCGCCATGGGTGCCGGGGGTTTCTGTGTTCTGGGGGGCCTGCCCCGCAGCACGGCTGCGCCGTGGCTGCGACCGGAGGCGTCCGGGGGCGCTGGCCGGCCGGGCTTGGGTGGGCGTGCGTCGGTTGGTGGCGTGGGGCGCTGCGTCCTGGCGGTTCGTCTCCGCGCCAAGGCAAAGCCTCGGCGCGACCGGAGGCGTCGGGCTGGGCGGGTCCGCCGGGCTTGGGTGGGCGTGCGCCGGTTGGTGGCGTGGGGCGCTGCGTCCTGGTGGGGCTGCTCCGCAGCACGGCTGCGCCGTGCCTGCGACCGGAGGCGTCGGGCGGCGCCGGCCCGCCCGGCTCGGGCGCGTGCGCTGGCCGATGGGCCGCCCTCAACTCGCTTGCATGTTGGTCCGGCGCACCACCGGCAGCCAGCGCTCGTAATCGGTGCGCAGGCGTTCGCCCAGCGCCTCGGGCGGCGCGTCCACCGCCTCGATGCCCAGGCCCTTCAGGCGCTCGGCCACCTCGGGGTTGCGCAGCACCTCGCCCACCGCGGCGTTGATGCGCGCGATCACCGCGGCATCCGTGCCCTTCGGCGCCACCAGCCCGTGCCAGCCCGCGGCCTCGATGCCGGTCAGCCCGGCCTCGGCCAGGGTCGGCACCTCCGGCAGCGCGGCGGCGCGCGTGGGGGTGGAGACGGCCAGGCCCTTGAGCCGCCCGGTCCGCACATGGTCCGTCACGGCGCCGATGTTGATCATCACACCCTGGAGCGAACCGCCCAGCAGGTCGTTCACAGCCAGGGCGCCGCCGCGATAGGGGGCATGGGTCCAGCTGGTCTCGGTCGCCTGCTGCATCACCTCGATCAGCAGGTGGGAGAGCTGGCCATTGCCCGGCGTGCCCACGGCCAGCGGGCGGCGGCGCGACAATTCCACGAATTCCGCCAGGGTATTTGCCGGGAAATCCGCCCGCGCCACCAGGATCTGCGGCACGGAGGTCACCTGCGCCACCGGAACCAGGTCGGCGATCGGATCGAAGGAAAGGCGGGGGAACAGCGCCTTGTTGATGGACAGGCTGTCGGCACCGGCCACAAGGGTCAGCCCATCCGGCCGCGCCCGCGCCCCGGCCTCGTAGCCGATGTTCGAGGCGCCGCCGGGCATGTTCTCCACCACGATGGAGGTCCCCAGCGCCGGGCCGAGGTGGCGCGCCACCAGCCGCGCCACGATGTCCTGCGAGCCGCCGGGCGCCACAGGCACGATGAGCTTGATCGGGCGGTCATTCTGCGCCAGCGCCGGCAACGGCAGCAGGGCGGCGGACAGGGCAAGCAGTGAGCGGCGGTTCATCGGGATATCCCTGCAAACACGATCTTGATACGTGTTATATTGTGAATGACCCGATCAAACAACGTGGAAATCCATCCCGCTCACGCGGCCCGCCTTGCGATTTTTGCAGGGCGGGGATTTCACCATGCCGCCCGCATCCATAGATTGCCGCCCATGACCCCCGCTCCCGGCCTGCTCGGCGCCATCGGCAACACCCCCCTGATCCGGCTGGAGCGCGCCTCCGCCGCAACCGGCTGCGACATCCTGGGCAAGGCGGAGTTCATGAACCCCGGCGGCTCGGTGAAGGACCGCGCGGCGCTGGCCATCATCGCCGCCGCGGAGGCGCGCGGCGACTTGAAGCCAGGCGGCACCATTGTCGAGGGCACGGCGGGCAATACCGGCATCGGCCTGACGCTGGTGGGCAATGCGCGCGGCTACCGCTGCGTCATCGTGATGCCGGAGACGCAGAGCCAGGAGAAGATTGACTTCCTGCGCATGATCGGCGCCGACCTGCGCCTGGTGCCGGCCAAGCCCTTCAAGGACCCGGGCAACTACGTCCATGTCTCGCGCCGGCTGGCGGAGGAGCAGGGCTGGTTCTGGGCCAACCAGTTCGACAACCTGGACAACCGCGAGGGCCACCGCGCCACCACCGGCCCGGAGATCATCGCCCAGGCGGGCGGCCCCCTGCACGCCTTCACCTGCGCCTGCGGCACCGGCGGCACGCTGGCCGGGGTGGCGATGGCCCTGAAGGCCCATGACGCCGCCACGCGCATCGTGCTGGCCGACCCGCTGGGCAGCGCGCTGTATTCCTGGCGCAAGACCGGCGAGGCGGTGATGAGCGAGGGCACCTCCATCGCCGAGGGCATCGGCCAGTCCCGCGTGCCGGCCAACCTGGACGGCGCGCCGATTGACGACGCCATCCAGGTGACGGACGAGGAAGCGCTGGAGCAGGTCTTCGACCTGACGATGCATGAGGGGCTGTGCATCGGCGGCAGCGCCGGCATCAACGTGGCCGCCGCGGTGAAGCTGGCCCGCGCGATGGGGCCCGGCCACCGCATCGCCACGGTGCTGTGCGATGGCGGCGCGCGCTACCAGTCCAAGCTGTTCAACCCGGAATTCCTGCACGCCAGGAGCCTGCCCGTGCCACCATGGCTGGCATGACCGTGGAAGCCATCGAACTGGCCCGCAGCATCCGCGCCCGCGACCCCGCGCGGCCGGGCTGGGGCGAGGTCATCCTCTCCTACCCCGGCTACCATGCCGTGCTGTGGCACCGGCTGGCGCATCGGCTGTGGTCCTGGCGGCTGCGCACGCTCGGCCGTTTCGTCTCGCATCTGGGGCGCATGCTGACGGGCATCGAGATCCACCCCGGCGCCACCATCGGCCGCCGCCTGTTCATTGACCACGGCATGGGCGTGGTGATCGGCGAGACGGCGGAGATCGGCGACGACGTGCTGATCTATCACGGCGTCACGCTCGGCGGCCTGTCGCTCAAGCCCGGCAAGCGCCACCCGACGGTGCTGGACGGCGCCATCATCGGCGCCGGCGCGGCGGTGCTGGGGCCGATCATCGTGGGCCGCGGCGCGCGTGTCGGCGCCCATTCCGTGGCGGTGGACCCGGTGCCCGATGGCGTGACGGTGGTGGGCATCCCCGCCCGCTGCCCGCCCGGCCAGTGCGAGGACGACCGCACCGTGGGCTACGGCATCGCCGCCTCCAAGCCCGACCCGGTGGGGGAGCGGCTGGAGGCGCTGGAGGCCGAGCTGCGCCGGCTGCGGCAGGAACTGGCGCTGCGGAGGGCAGGCTAGACCATGCTGCGCTCACATGCGTTCACGCCGCATGGTCCAGCCCGTTGTTTTCGCAGCATCTTCAGGTGTCCAGATGATTCCTTCTGAACACGATCTGCTCTAGGAGACCTGTGCGCGGGTGTCTTGTGTTGCGTCCGGTTGGCTGATTCCCTGTCCTTCGGATGCACGGAGCAGCTACCGATGTCGCACCGCGCGATCGGCCAGGAGACGCTCACCCGCGACGCTG